>CACZOT010000161.1 GCA_902782795.1 uncultured Eubacteriales bacterium
AATGGTACGTGCAGGGCATGTCCTCCTCCATGCCGGAGGACGTGCAGCGGGCAATGTACGCCACCATCCCCGGCCTCGAACGGGCGGAGCTCGTGCGCTTGGCCTACGCCATCGAGTACGAGACCATCGACCCGACCCGCCTCACCAATACCTTCCGCGCCAAGGAGATCGAGGGGCTCTACTTCGCCGGGCAGATCAACGGCACCTCCGGCTACGAGGAGGCCGCCGCCCAGGGCCTGTACGCGGGCATGAACGCCGCCCTCTGGCTCCAGGCGCGCGAGCCGCTCTTGCTCACGCGCGCGGACGCCTATATCGGCGTGATGGTGGACGATCTCGTCACCAAGGGCGTGGACGAGCCTTACCGCATGATGACCAGCCGCGCCGAGTATCGGCTGCTGCTGCGCCAGGACAACGCAGATCTGCGTCTCACCGAGCTCGGCTATCGCGCCGGTCTCGCCAGCGAGGAACGCTACTGCCGCATGTGCGCAAAGCGCGAGGCCGCGGAGCTCCTCACCGCGCGCCTGGGCAAGACCCTTCTGCCCGCGCAGGGCGCTCTCAACGATCTCCTCGTCGCCCACGGCGAACATCCGCGCGAGGGCTCCCTCACCGAGGCGGACCTCCTGCGCCGCCCCGAGATCCACTTCCGCGATCTAGTCCCCCTCGACGATGGCCTTGCCGATACGCCCGTCGAGGTCGCCGAGCAGGCGGAGATCTCCGTCAAGTACGAAGGGTATATCGGCCGCGCCGCCGCCGAGGTGCGCAAGTTCCGCCGCGCCGAAGAGGTGCCCCTGCCGGAGGATATCGATTACCTCGCCATCTCCGGCCTGCGCATCGAGGCCCGGCAGAAGCTCGCCGCCCAGCGGCCCGCCACCCTCGGGCAGGCCGCGCGCATTCCCGGCGTTTCGCCCGGCGACGTGTCCGTCCTGATGATTGCCCTCCGCGTCCGTTAGGAACCCGGCGCTCGGCCGTTCCGTCCAAGCGCCGAGGGACGGAAGGCAGGGGTGATACCCCTGCACCCCATGCGGCCATACAGCGTACATGTTCAAGGCCGGCGGGTTCGTGCCGAGCCAGAGAGAATGAAGCCCGGCGAGCCCGAGGGTCCCGCGCCTCCGTCGCGCGGGACCCTCGGGCGGGGCGGCGCGACCACTCGGGACGGCCTTCGGCCACCCCTCGCGACCGCGCCGCACGGCGTCCTCTCGAAGGGTTCGCGGAACACCCTGCGCTCGGCCCCAGGCAGCTTCCTTCGCAGGCCGCCCGTCGCTGCGCGCCTGTCTTGCGAAAGAACGCACGCACAAGCCCTAGTGCCTTGGCCGACCGCAAGCCGGAAACACGCTTCCGAGAGAAGCGGAAAGGCCCCGGTCTCGCGGGCCGCCAAGCCACGGATACCCGCAAAAGTCCCGCGCGCGGGCCGCCCCCCGGGGCGGCGGCGCAAGCGCATGCCCAAAGGGCGTGCGCGGCGCCGCGCAACAACACGTTCCCGAAAGGAGCGAAAGCCATGTCCTGCATATTATACGTCGTCATTCCCTGCTACAAGGAAGAAGAAGTCCTGCCCGAAACGGCGCGCCGTCTCAAGGAGAAGATGGCCTCCTACCTGGCCGCGGGGCGGATCTCCACAGCCAGCCGCGTGCTCTTCGTCAACGACGGCTCCACAGACCGCACCTGGGAGATCATCCGCTCTCTGCACGAGGAGGACAAGCTCTTCGCGGGGGTCAATCTCTCGCGCAACCGGGGCCATCAGAACGCGCTCCTGGCGGGGCTGGAGACGGCCGTCAACGAGGCGGACGTCATGGTCTCCATGGACGCGGATCTCCAGGACGACGTCGACGCCATGGACGAGATGCTCTCCCGCTTCGAGGAGGGCTACGACATCGTTTACGGCGTGCGCCGCCGCCGCGATACCGATACCGCCTTCAAGCGCGCCACCGCGCAGGGCTTCTACCGGCTCATGCAGGGCCTTGGCGTCGATATCGTCTACAACCACGCCGATTACCGCCTCATGAGCAAGCGCGCCGTACAGGCCCTTTGCGAGTTCACAGAGGTCAACCTCTTCCTGCGCGGCATCGTGCCCCAGATCGGCTTCCGCTGGACCACGGTCGAGTACGACCGCGCGCCGCGCCTCGCGGGAGAGAGCAAATACCCCCTGCGCAAAATGCTCATGTTCGCCGCGGACGGCATCACCAGCTTTTCCATCAAGCCGATCCGCCTCGTGCTCCTCTGCGGCGCGGTCGTCTGCGCCGTCAGCCTGATCATGCTGATCTGGACGCTTGTCACCAAGCTCCTCGGGCACGCCATCGCCGGGTGGTCCAGCCTGATGTGCTCCATCTGGTTCCTCGGCGGGCTCCAGCTGCTGGGCATCGGCGTGGTCGGCGAGTACGTCGGCAAGGTCTACGGCGAGGCCAAGCGCCGCCCGCGCTATATCATCGAATCGGTCCTCAACGAGAAAGAATAGGGGAGAACAGCGAACGGCCCGCGGAAGCTGTTTCGGGGGTCCTGCCCATCAGGCGCCGCATAAAGGCAAATTTTACGAACAATTCATGCGAAATGCTTTCGTTCGTTGGCTGAATCGCCTACAATAAGCCGGGAACAGACCAGAGATGTTCTGAAACACATCAATCGATAATGCGGAGGGCGATCGCACATGGAAAAGCGGGAGCAGCTGTACGAGGGCAAGGCGAAGAAGGTCTTCGCGACGAACGACGAAAAGTACTACATCGTTTCCTATAAGGACGACGCCACGGCCTTCAACGGCCTGAAGAAGGGCACGATCGCCGGCAAGGGCGTCATCAACAACCGCATGAGCAATTTCCTCATGGGCCTCCTGGAGAAGGAAGGCGTTCCGACCCACTTCGTCGAGGAGCTGAACGATCGCGAGACCCTCGTCAAGAAGGTGCAGATCGTCCCGCTGGAGGTCATCGGCCGCAACATCGCCGCGGGCAGCCTCTCCAAGCGCCTGGGTCTGCCGGAGGGCCAGGACCTCAAGAGCACCGTGCTCGAATACTGCTACAAGGACGACGCCCTGGGAGACCCCATGGTGAACGAGTACCACATCCAGGCGCTGGGCCTGTGCACCCCCGAGGAGCTGGCCACCATCGCCCGCTATACCTTGCAGGTCAACGAGTTCCTCAAGAAGTATATGCTCGAGCGCGGCATGATCCTCGTGGATTTCAAGCTCGAGTTCGGCCGTACGCCCGAAGGCGAGATCATCCTCGCCGACGAGATCAGCCCCGATACCTGCCGCCTCTGGGACAGCGTCACCCGCGAGAAGCTCGATAAGGACCGCTTCCGCCGCGATCTCGGCGGCGTCGAGGAAGCCTATATCGAAGTCGCTCGCAGGCTGGGTCTCGAGAAGTAAGCGACCTTGCAGAGGGCTCCGCCCTCTGCACTCCTGCCAGGGGGAATGACCCCCCCTGGGCCCCTCAATTGGGGGGATCCCATAAACAACAGGCTCCGGTATCCTGTCGCAAGGATACCGGAGCCTGCTTTTTCCGAGAGAAGCATATTGTTTTAGAATAATCCCCCCAAGACGGGATTCTTAAGGGCCCTTGGCCCTTAAGCAGGGGTGCAGGGGACGGAGTCCCTTGCCAGGGTCCAGGGGCGGAGCCCCTGGCGTATCCCCCTAGTTGTACCGCGGCTTTGCGGGGATGATCCAGCAAAGGAGCGCGCCGAAGACGAGGGTGATGGCCATGGAGCCGATATACGCAGGCGCGTAGCTGCCGCTCCAATCGCACACGAGCCCAAAAACGGTCGGCGCGAACCCGCCGCCGATGGCGTTGGCCGCGGTGAGCAGGCCGGTGAAGGCGTTGTAATCGCGCTGGCCGTAGCTGTAGCGAACGATGTTGGGGAAGGCCACGGTCGCGAAGGCGATGCCCAGCCCGGCCGAGAGCACCATGGCCACGATCATCACAGGCAGGCGCACGAGCAGCGTACAGGCGAGGGACAGCAGCAGCGTCGCCATGCAGATGGCGGTGGCGCGGCGCGCGCCGAGGCTGTCGTAGAGCTGGCCGGAGAGGATCTTTCCCACGGCGAGCGCGCCCATATAGCCCGCGGTGACGTTGGCGGAGAACTGGCCGGAATAGCCGCTGTCATGCACGTAGGCGCACATGGTCACGGAGAGGCCGTTGATGGCGAAGCCCACCAGGAGGATGCTCGCCGTCAGGAGCCAAAGCTTGGCCGAGCGCTTTTCCTCGGCCCAGCTCGCGCCGGAGAGAGGTCCGGAGGCCTCGTACGCCTCGTCCTCGTCCGTGCTGCCGAAGGGGCGCAGGCCCATATCCGCCGGGCGCTCGCGGATCACGAAAATGAGGATGGGCAAGATGATCAGCGCGTTGATCAGCGCGAACAGCTGTACCGTGCTCCGCCAGCCGATGGAGGCGATCAGCCCGCCGCCCAGGGTGTTGAAGATCATGCCACCCACGCCGCTGCCCATGAAGGCCACGCCGATGGCCAGGCCGCGCTTTTTCTCGAACCAGTTGTTCAGCAGGATCGAAAAGGGCATCCAGGTGACGAGCGCCTGCGTCAGCGACATGAGCACCACCAGCGCGCAGATGGCCGCGATGCTCCGTGCCAGCGAGAGGCAGAAGTAGGCGAGGATCGCGGCGACGGCCGCGACGATCATCAGCGGCCGCAGGCGGAAATGCCGGTAGATGCGCGCCGCCAGGAGGGGGATCAGCACGCCGCCGGTGTTGATCAGCGTCTGGCTCAGGCCCATGGCGCTGCGGGAGACGCCCAGGTCCTCGCAGACCGGCACCACCAGCAGGCTGTAGCTGTTCACCAGGCCGCCCGCGGCGCTGCCCAATACCAAGAACCCCGCCGCGACCATGATCCATCCGTAGTGTATCGGCAATTTGCGCATCCTTCGCGTCCCTCCCCGTCCGTGTTCATTGTATCCGCTTGGGACTAGGCGCGCAAGGCAAAATCCGCTATAATATGAGAAGAATCTGCGCGCAGGAGGTCTTTTCGCCATGAACGATATGCGCATATTGTCCTGTGAGCTCCCCGAGGACATCATGAAAGCCAAATGGGCGGGGGATTTCCCCTTCGCCGTGCGCCTCATCGACGCCCGCGTCGCCCAGAGCGATTGCCCCGCGGCCCTGCGCGAGCGGCTCCTGCTCGAGCGCACCCGCCTGGAGCGCCTGCCCGGCGAGTACGTCTACACCCGAGCCGAGGCCCTGGCGGAGATGCGCCGCCTCATCCCGGATTTCACCGAGGCGGAATTGGACGCGCTCGATCTCGAAGGCGCGACGGACTGGCTCTATATCGGCGGTGAGCGCCGCTATTTCGCCGATTTCCAGTGGACCCTCCTGAAGATGAAGCCGGAGCTCGGCGCGCGCGCCGGACGGCCCCAGCTGAACACCGGCATCATCCCGGATTGGATCGCCGAGCTGCAGGAGAAGGAGGAATCCGGCCGCCGCCTGCGCCTGCGGGCCGAGCTGCGCGTCGCGGATGAATCGTTCACCCCCGGCGAGACCTACACCGTGCACCTTCCCATCCCTGCCGCTGCCGCGCAGGTGGAGGATATCCGCCTGGAGCGCTTCTCCCACACGCCGCTCTCCATCGCCCCGGAGGACGCCGCCCAGCGCACCGTCTGCTTCCGGGAGACGCTCGCCGAAAACACGACCTTCTTCGTGGAATACTCCTGGACCTGCCGCCTGCGCTTCTTCGACGCGGACCATCCGCCCAAGCCCGGCGTCTTCTACCCCAACGCCGCGCCGCCCCGCGCGGAGGACCTCGAGGAGCTCCCGCCGCACGTCTCCTTCAGCCCGTACCTGCGCGCGCTGGCCGAGGAGCTGGGCCGCGGCGCGAACGGGCCGCTCGACCTGGCCCGGCGCTACTATGATTACATCACCCAGAACATCCGCTATTCCTACCTGCGGGCCTATCTGCAGATCGACCATCTCGCCGATTACACCGCCCTGAACCGCAAGGGGGATTGCGGCGCGCAGGCCCTCGTGTTCATCTCCCTGTGCCGCATGAGCGGCATTCCCGCGCGCTGGCAGAGCGGCCTCTACGCCGAGCCGGGAGACCCCGGCAGCCACGATTGGGCCCAGTTCTACACCCAGGAGTATGGCTGGCTCTTCGCGGATTGCTCCTTCGGCGGCGCGGGCCGCCGCCGCGGCGACGAGGGCAGGCGGCGCTTCTACTTCGGCAATCTCGACCCCTATCGCATGATCGCCAACCGCGCCTATCAGGCCCCGCTCGATCCGCCCAAGCGCTTCCTGCGCAAGGATCCCTTCGACAACCAGCGCGGCGAGTGCGAGACCTCTTCCCGCGCCTTGGCCGTACCCGACCTGCGCACGAACCTCACGGTGCTCTCCTGCGAGGAAGTGTAAACGGCCCTTCCTGGGCCGCCTGAAAAAGGCGGGCATCCGGATCCCGTCGTGGAATCCGGATGCCCGCTCTTTCTGTTTCCCGATGGCGCTTATTTCCCGATGCGCGCCGCCGCCTCGCCCCTCTTGAGGAGGCGCCAATAGTTGCCGCCGGCGATCTTTTCGACCTGCTCGCGGGTATAGCCGCGCGCGAGGAGCGCGTCCAGGAGCGCGGGCAGCTCTGCGGGATTGCCGAGCCCCTCGGGCCAGGTCTCGATGCCGTCGAAATCGGTGCCCAGGCCGACGGCGTCCTCGCCGCCGAGCTCCATGAGGGCGTCGATATGGCGCAGCACGTCCTCGAACACGGCGGGGCGGTCCTTGGCCAGGAACGCGGAGTAGAGATTGACGCCGATATAGCCCCCGCGTTCGATGATGGCGCTGGCCTGTTCGCGGCGCAGGTTGCGGTGCACGTCGCACAGTTCGCGCAGATTGGAATGGCTGGCGACCGGCGGCAGCTCCGCGTGCTCCGCCACGTCCCAGAAGCCCTTCTCGCTCAGGTGGGAGACGTCCGCGAAAATGCCGCGCGCGTCCATCTCCCGCAGCAGGTGCAGCCCGAACGGCTTGAGGCCGGGGCCGTCCTGCGCGGAGGGATAGCCGATCTCGTTTTCGTTGTTCCAGGTCAGCGCGATCAGGCGAACGCGGCTGCGCTGGTGGTATTCATCCAGGCAGGCGATGCTCCCCTCCAGGATCTCGCCGCCCTCGATGGACAGGACGCCCATCGGTTCCTCCGGCAGCTCCTCCGGGAGCGGCCCGCGGCAGACCGGCACGCCCAGCCTGTCCACCGCCGCCAGCATGGCGCGCGCCTTGCCGGCGGGATCGTCCTGGGGCCCCTTCGGGCCTGCCCACAGCGCGAACGTCTGCAGCGAGACGCCGCCCTTTCGCAGCCTCTGTGCCGTGACGCAGCAATCCTCCGGCGCCGTGCCCCTGACGCCGATCTCCCAAAGCGTGTCGCAGTGCGCGTCCGCGATCTTCCACATATGCTTTTGCCTCCTTTGTGATCTGAGCGGGTGGCCCCAGGAAGCTCTTCCTCCTGGCTCCCGCGGGGCTCCCTTCCAGGGTATGATCCCCCATGGAGCCTTCGGATTCCTAAACCGTATTCGTATTATACCACAACCATCGCCCGGTCTGTTCTTTCGCGCGGGTTTTTGCTATAATAAAATGGGAGTTCAGGAAACCAAGGGGGAGAGGCCATGTTCGCGCATCTGCACATGCACACGGAGTACAGCCTGCTGGACGGCGCCTGCCGCATCAAGGACCTGGTGCGGCGCGTCAAGGAGCTGGGCATGACCTCCTGCGCCATCACGGACCACGGCGCCATGTACGGCGTGGTGGATTTTTACCGCGAGATGAAATCGGCGGGCCTGCATCCGGTGATCGGCTGCGAGGTCTACGTGTGCGCCAACATGGACGACAAGCAGACCAGCCGCGCCTACGGCCACCTCACTCTCCTGGTCGAAAACGAGACGGGCTACAAAAACCTCATCAAGCTGGTGGGGGAGGGCTTCATCCGCGGGTTTTACTACCGCCCGCGCGTGGATTACGCCTTGCTGCGCAAATACTCCCAGGGCCTGATCGCGCTCTCCGGCTGCCTCTCCGGCGATATCCCCCGCGCCCTTGTGGACGGCCGCGAGCAGGACGCGCGCGATCTGGCCGACATGTACATGGATATTTTCGGGCCGGACCATTTCTACATAGAGGTGCAAAACCACGGCTTGCAGGAGCAGATCCTCATTCTGCCGCGCCTCCTCCAGCTGGCGCGGGACAAGGGCCTGGAGGTCGTGGCCACGAACGACTGCCACTATATCCACCGCGAGGACGCCGAGGCCCAGGAGGTCCTCATGTGCATCCAGACCGGCAAGACCCTCTCGGACGAGAGCCACATGCGCCACGACACGGACCAGATGTACGTCAAGTCCGAAGAGGAGATGCGCGCCGTCTTCCCCAATCTCCCGGACGCCATCGACCGCACGGAGGAGATCGCCCGGCGCTGCCATTTCGATTTCGACTTCTCCCATACCCATCTGCCGCGCTACCCCCTCCCGGAGGGCACGGACCCCCTGGAATACATGCGCGGCCTCTGCGAGGAAGGGTTCGCCCGCCTCTACGGCCCGGATCGCCAGGACGCCCGCGACCGCCTGGAGTACGAGCTGGGCGTGGTCAGCTCCATGGGATACGTGGATTACTATCTGATCGTGTGGGATTTCGTCCATTACGCCAAGACCCACGGCATCCTCGTCGGGCCCGGGCGCGGCAGCGGCGCGGCCTCCATCGCCGCCTACTGCATGGGCATCACCTCCGTGGAGCCCCTGCGCTACAGCCTCGTCTTCGAGCGCTTCCTCAACCCAGAGCGCGTCTCCATGCCGGATTTCGATATCGATTTCGACGACCGCCGCCGCGGCGAGGTCATCGAGTACGTGGCCCGCAAGTACGGCCACGACCACGTGGCGCAGATCATCACCTTCGGGACCATGGCCGCCAAGGCTGTGGTGCGGGACGTCGGCCGCGTACTGGATATGAGCTACCAGGAGACGGATCGCGTCGCCAAGATGATCCCGTTCGAGCTCAAGATGACCCTGGACCACGCCATGGAGATCAACCCCGAACTGCGCAAGGCCTACGAGACCGAGGAGAACGTGCGCCGCCTCATCGATATGGGCAAGAAGCTCGAGGGCATGCCGCGCCACGCCTCGACCCACGCCGCGGGCGTGCTCATCACCGCAAAGCCCGTGGACGAATACGTGCCCCTGCAGACCAACGACGAAGTCATCACCACCCAGTTCCCCATGGGAACGCTGGAATCGCTCGGCCTTTTGAAGATGGACTTCCTGGGCCTGAGAACCTTGAACGTCATCGGCGATACGCTGGAGATGGTGCGCGAGGGCGGCGGACCGGATATCAAGAGCGCAGAGATCCCCATGGACGACAAGGCCGTCTACGATATGATCTCCGCCGGCGAGACCGACGGCGTGTTCCAGTTGGAAAGCGGCGGCATGCGGGCCTTCCTCACCAACATGAAGCCCGGCAATTTCGAGGACATCATCGCCGCCATCTCGCTCTACCGCCCGGGCCCGATGGAATCCATCCCCCGCTACATCGCGGGCAAAAAGGACCCCAGCCAGGTCCGGTACCTGACGGAGAAGCTCCGGCCCATCCTGGACGTGACCTACGGCTGCATGGTCTACCAGGAGCAGGTCATGCAGATCGTGCGCGACGTGGCCGGCTATTCCATCGGCCGCAGCGATCTCGTGCGCCGCGCCATGGCCAAGAAGAAGCACGACGTGATGATGAAGGAGAAGGAATACTTCATCCACGGCCTCGTCGAAAACGGCGAGGTGCAGGTGCCCGGAGCCGTGCGCCAGGGCGTGAGCGAGGAAGTGGCGGAAAAGCTCTTCGACGAGATGACCGCCTTCGCCAGCTACGCCTTCAACAAGGCCCACGCCGCCTGCTACGCCGTCGTCGCCGTGCAGACGGCCTGGCTCAAGGTGCACTATCCGCGGGAGTTCTTCGCCGCGCTCATGAACAGCGTCACGGGCAACACGGAAAAGGTCGCCTTCTACATCGAATACTGCCGCCGCCACGGCATGGAGGTGCTCAAGCCGGATATCCAGAAGAGCCGCGAGGGCTTCTGGGTCTCGCCGGACGAGGGCGGCGCCATCCGCTTCGGCCTGGACGCCGTGCGCAGCGTGGGAAAGAACGCCGTCAAGGCCATCCTCGCCGAGCGCCAAGAGAACGGCCCTTACCGCGATCTGTACGATTTCGTCCGCCGCATGCCCGAGGGCGCGGTCAACAAAAAGGCCGTGGAGTGCCTGATCATGGCCGGCGCGCTGGATTCTCTGCCCGGCCGCCGCTCCCAGAAGCTCGCCGTGTACGAAAGCGCCATAGATTCCAACGCCAAGATGCGCAAATCCACCATCGAGGGGCAGCTCTCCCTCTTTGGCAGCGGCTCCGGCCAGGCCGCCTTCGAACCGCCTCGCCTCCCGGACATCGAGGAATTCCCCCTGCGCCGCCTCCTGGATATGGAAAAGGAGATGACAGGCGTCTATATCAGCGGCCACCCGCTGGACGAATTCTCCGCCGAGCTGGAAAAGCTCGAGGTCAATTCGCGCTTCCTCAGCGAGCTCTCCGAAGAGGAGGACCACGGCCTGCGCTGGGACGGCCTCGCCGTGCGCATGGGCGGCATGATCTCCGAAAAGCGCACCAAGGCCACGCGCTCCGGCAACCTCATGGGCTTTATCACCCTGGAGGATCTCTACGGCGCCACCGAGGCCCTGGTCTTCCCGCGCGTGCTCGAGCGCATCGGCGGCCTCTGGGAGACCCAGGAGCCGGTCGTCGCCACGGGCCGCCTCTCCGTGCGGGAGGACGAGCCCCCAAAGCTCCTGCTCGATACCCTCGAGCCCCTGCGCCATGGCATGGATCTCACCACGCCCGTGCGACCCTCCGAGCGCGCGCCCCGCGGCGGGGCCTATGCCGCCCCCGCTTACGACGAGCTCGGCGCGCCGCCTCCCGCGCTCGATATCGATTTCTCCGCCCCCGCGCCCAAGGAGACCCTCTACCTCCGCCTCGAGAGCGGCGAGCAGACCGACGCCGTTCGCCGCCTTCTCGCGCGCACGCCCGGCGATATGCGGGTGGTCCTGCGCCTGATGCGCGAGCAGAAGACCCTCGTCGCGCCGCGCGAGCTGTATGTGAACCAGCGCTTCCTGCGCACGGAGCTCGAGGCGCTCCTCGGCGCGGGCAGCGTGGTGTGCAAGTAGGCGCCGTTGGGGGAGGACGGCGGGGTCCTGCCTTTCAGAAGCCCGGATTGTGGCTGCCGGGCTGGCATCCTGCTGAAAGAGATTTCCTCCGGAACTATTTTTGAGCTCCGCCCTCAGCATTCTCTGTCACCCCATGTGAGGGGTGCAAGCAGGAACCATCTCGCCTCTCCGGGAGCTCTTCGGCGTCCTCAGCGCCGCCGTACCATAATGAATCCTTATAATTTGCATCCTCCTCGAGCAGAGCTGTGCCCTCCCAGTTTTTCCCAAATACATTGGGTCTAAGTCGAAACCAATCTATCTCGCGGGGAGCTCCTCGGCATCCTCTGCACGGGCATCTCATAATCATTCCTTATAATTGCCATTCTTCCAAAAACGACGCCTTTTCTTCCTGGTTTTCCCTCCTGTGAGGGGTCCACGGGAAATCATCCCCCTTGGACGGAACCCGAGGAACGAAGTTCTTCATCGTCCCACCACGCGCCGCGAAAGGAGCCTGCGCATGACGAGCGAATCGATCCTTCTGTACAACACGCTGGAGGGCCAACATCTGCTGCGCCGCGCGCCGAAGGCGGAAATCGTGCGGGACCTGTGCGGCCTGCAGGCGCAGTTCTCGCGCAACCCGGAGATCTCGCTCCGCCTGCGCTCGAGCGACTACGCTCCCGACACCTGGGATTCCGGGTTGATCAAGATCTGGACGCACCGCGGCACGATCCACGTGATCGCCGAGGACGAGCTGGGCCTGTACCTCTCCGCGGCGGACCAGTCCGGTCCGTTCCGGGACGGCCACTGGGGCATGAGCGTCGCCGAGCAGGAGAGATGGGCGCCGTTCATCGCCGAGCAGGTCGCCGCCGGAAACGATACGCGCGACGGCCTCAAAGCCGCCTGCCGCGCGGCGGGTATGGACGAGGATCTCGTTGGCCAGGCGTTCTACGGCTGGGGCGGGCTGATCAAGGAGATGTGCTGGCGCGGCCTGCTCGCCTGCCGCACGGGCACGGACAAGCGCTATCTCGTGCCGCGGCCTCCCGTCTGGATGGACCGCGACAAGGCGCGCTTCCTCCTCATGCGCCGGTATTTCGAGCATTTCGGACCCTCCTCCCTGCCGGATTGCCGCTCCTTCTTCGGCTGGCCCGCCGAGCAGATGCGTCCCCTCTGGCAGCGGCTGCAGAGGGATCTTCTCTGCACCGATCTTGGCGGACGGAAGTATTACCACGCGCGGGAGCTGGTCACGGACGCTCCTCTGCCCGAGTGCGTGCTTCTGGCCGGGTTCGATCAGCTCGTCCTGGGGTATCGCGATCGCGCGCGGTTCCTCGACCGCGCCAACATGAAGAAGCTCACCAACCCCGCGGGGATCGTCTTCCCGGCCGTGCTCCTGCGTGGAAAGGCGCGCGCCCGCTGGAAGCTGGAAGGGGAGCGCGTAGCCGTCGTGCCCTTCGAGCGCCTCTATAAAAAGGACGAGGCCGGCGTGCGCCGGGCCGTCCGCGCGGCGCTGGGGCTGCCGGGGAAGGCCGTACGCTTCGAAGAATAGTTGGATCCTGCGTGGATGCAAAAAGGCTCCGGTATCCTGCGAAAGGATACTGGAGCCTTTTTGCTTTGATTGGGTCGTTCGGGGGAGCTGAAGGACGGAGCCCTCAGCGCGCCCCGGCGCGGCGATTGCTTACCTCGGGTACTTGATCTGCGCGTGGGCAGCGGCGAGGCGGGCGATCGGCACGCGGTAGGGAGAGCAGGAGACGTAATCGAGACCAACGCGGTGGCAGAACTCGACGGAAGACGGATCGCCGCCGTGCTCGCCGCAGATGCCGCACTTGAGGCCCGGATGCTTCGCGCGGCCATTGCGGACGGCCATCTCGATGAGCTTGCCGACGCCATCCTGGTCGAGCCTGGCGAACGGATCGGACTCGAAGATGCGCTTGTCGTAGTAGCTGTCGAGGAACTTGCCGGCGTCGTCGCGGGAGAAGCCGTAGGTCATCTGGGTGAGGTCGTTGGTGCCGAAGGAGAAGAAATCGGCCTGCT
>CACZOT010000162.1 GCA_902782795.1 uncultured Eubacteriales bacterium
CCGGCGTGCCGGACAGCCAGCTCAAGGCGCTGTGCAACTGGCTCATGGCCACTTACGGCACCGACCCGAAGCACCACGTCATCGCCGCCAACGAGGGCAACTGCGCCGGCCTGGCCGCTGGCTACCACCTGGCGACGGGCAAGGTGCCGGTGGTGTACATGCAAAACAGCGGCGAGGGAAATATCATCAACCCCGTGGCCTCCCTCCTGCACGGGAAGGTCTACGCCATCCCCATGGTGTTCATCGTCGGCTGGCGCGGCGAGCCCGGCGTCCACGACGAGCCCCAGCACGTCTACCAGGGCGAGGTCACGCTGCGCCTCCTGGAGGATATGCAGATCCCCGCTTTCGTCATTGGCCCGGACACGACCGATGACGAGGTCGAGGCCGCCATGGCCGGGTTCCGTCCCCTGCTGGCCGAGGGCCGGCAGGTCGCTTTCGTGGTGCGCAAGGATTCGCTCTCCTTCGAAGGCAAGGTGCGCTACGAAAACGGCTGCGCCATGCCGCGCGAGGAGATCCTCCGCCACGTCCTCTCCTTCTCCGGAACGAACCCCGTCGTCTCCACCACGGGCAAGGCCAGCCGCGAGCTCTTCGAGCTGCGCGCCGCCGCGGGCCAGGGCCACGGGATGGATTTCCTCACCGTCGGCTCCATGGGGCACTGTTCCTCCATCGCCCTGGGCGTGGCGCTGAACCGCCCGGAGACGAGGGTCTGGTGCGTGGACGGCGACGGCGCGGCCCTCATGCATATGGGCGCGCTGGCGGTGATCGGCTCCATCGCGCCGCGCAACCTCGTGCACTTGGTGATCAACAACGGCGCGCACGAGACCGTGGGCGGCATGCCCACCGTGGCCTCCAGGATGGATCTTTCCGGCGTCGCCCGCGCATGCGGCTACCCCAGCGCCGTGCGCGTGAAGAGCTTCGAGGAGCTCGATCGGGCGCTGGACGCGGCCCGCAGGAGCGATACCCTCTGCATGATCGAGGTCTCCTCCTCCATCGGCGCGCGGGCGGACCTGGGCCGCCCCACCACCACTCCCCAGGAGAACAAACGCGCCTTTATGGAGTATTTGCAGACCTTCGCGGCCCCCGCCGGGGAAGAGGGCAGGCCATGAGCGAAACGAAGGGCGGGCGCGCCAGGAGGATCGTTTCGGATTCGTTGTGGAGCATTTCCGGCCTGGTGCTGATGAACGTCATCGCCCAGTTCGTGGTGTACCCCGCTTGGAACCGGACTCTGGGAAGCGAGAGCTACGGCAGCGTCCTCTACATGATGTCGCTGATCAACGTCGTCGGCATTTCCGCGGGCGTGAGCTGCAACTACGCGCGCATGAAAAACAGCGTGAACGGCGAGACCTCCAACGCCCACTACATCGTGGCGCTGGGCATCGTCTCGGCGCTGATGGTCCCGTTCGTGCTGGTTCTCGGCCGACTGCGGCTGATCGAAATGCGCCCCGGGGAGACCGTCCTCTATTTCCTGCTCATGTGCGCGACCATGTGGCGCTATTACGCGGACGTGGAATACCGCCTCTCCCTTAACTACCGGGGCTATTTCGTCTATTACGCCGTCATCGGCGCGGGATACCTGGCGGGCATCGCCCTGTTCCGCCTGACGGGCCTGTGGCCGCTGGCGCTCCTGCCCGGTGAGCTGATGGGCATCGCCCTGGTCCTCCTGCGCGGCCGCGCGCTGCGCTGGAACGGCGGTTTCTCCTGGCGGGAAGCGCGTCCTGTGTTCCAGGCGGCGCTGGTGCTGTACGGCTCGGAATTCCTCTCCATGCTGGTGTTCAACGGCGACCGCATCCTGCTCAACTGGCTGGACGGCACGGCGGTCACCTCGTACTACCTGGCCTCGCTCCTGGGCAAGACGGTCTCGCTGATCTCGACGCCGCTCAACGGCATCATCATCGGCTACCTCGCCCGATACAAGGGGCGCATGGACCGGAAGATCCTCCTGGGCATCGCGGGCGGCGCCGCCGCCATGATCCTTGTGGGGACGGCCTGCTGCACCGTCGCTTCCCACGTGCTGATCTCCCGCCTGTACCCGGATAACTATGCGGACGTGAAGGGCCTGTTCGTGATCGCCAACCTCGCGCAGGTGATCTACTTCACCGCCAACGCCGTGATCGTCACGCTGCTCCGGTTTGGCAAGCCCTATTTCAATATCATCATCAACGGCATCTACGCCGTGGTGTTCTGTGCCCTGTGCATCCCCATGACGGCCGCGCTGGGCCTGAACGGATTTTGCAAGGCGATCCTGCTCACCTGCGCCATCCGCCTCCTGGCCGCGCTGATTTTGTGCGTGCGCCAGAGCCGGATCCAGAAGACGAACGAGGAGGGAACCATCGGTGACGCTTGAAGTTCTGCACGATGAACTCTATAAGATCCTCTGCCTGGTGGACGATATCTGCACGCGGGAACACGTGCGCTATTTCCTCGACAGCGGCACGGCCATCGGCGCGGCCCGGGAAAAGGATTTCATCCCCTGGGACGACGATCTGGACCTGAAGGTCCTGCGGGAGGACTACCCCGCCTTCAAGGCGGCCATGGAAAAATGCCTCCCGGAGAACTATCGCTTTATCGAGCCGACGGCGTTCTCCCCGTATTTTTACGATTTCGTGCCCCGCATCGTCAAGCTGGACGCTCCTCTCCGCGAGGAGACGGACGAGGACCGCGCCTATCATAACCTGCAAAACCGCATGGGCGCGGATATCTTCATCTACGACAAGGCGCCCGAATCCGCCTTCCGCCGCAAGATGATGCTCACGGAATACAAGGTCCTCTACGGCATGGCCATGTCCAAGCGCTACAGCGTCAAGGGCGAGAAGTATACCGCGGCGCAGAAGATCGCGGTGGGCGTGCTGCGGCTTCTGGGCAAGCCCTTCTCCGTCGCCTGGTTCTGCCGCGTGCACGAGCGTCTCGCCCGGCGGTGGGAAAACAAGCCCGCCGCGTACCGCATCGGCATGAACTACCCCCTCATCTTCCTGCATTGGCTGCCGGAAAAGAGCTATGAGGGCACGGTCTATCTGCCTCTGCGCGACAGGAAATTCCCCATGCCCAGCGGCTTCGACACGGAGCTGACCATCAAATATGGGGACTACATGCACCCTCCCAGGGATAAATCCATCTACATCACCCACGTGCAAACCGATGAAGGGAGCGATACGGCAAAATGAAACAGCGCCTTGCCGATTATGTGGCGGATTTCCTCGTCGCCCACGGCGTGACGGACGTCTTCTCCGTGGTGGGCGGCGGCGCCATGCATTTGAACGACGCCCTCGGCCACTGCGACGGCCTGCGCGTCACCTACGATCACCATGAGCAGGCCTGCGCCATCGCCGCGGAGGCCTACGCGCGCCTCAACAACCGGATCGCGGCCGTGTGCGTGACCACCGGCCCCGGCGGCACCAACGCCATCACGGGCGTGGTCGGCGGCTGGCTGGATTCCATCCCCATGTTCGTCATCTCCGGCCAAGTGCGCTACGATACCACCGCCCGCTACGGCGAGCGCTTTACGGACGGCCTGCCCCTGCGCGCCGTGGGCGACCAGGAGTACGATATCGTCAAATCCGTCGAGCCCATGACCAAGTACGCCACCATGATCGAGGACCCGAAGGACATCCGCCGCGCCCTTGAGAAGGGCTGGCGCCTGGCCACCACCGGGCGGCCCGGCCCGGTCTGGATCGATATCCCCGTAAACTTCCAGGGCTCCTACATCGAGACGGACGAGCTCCCCGGCTACGACAGCGCCGAGGACGACGCCCTCCTTCCCCCGCCGGTGTCCGAGGACACCGTGCGCGAGATCATCGCCATGGTGCGCGCGGCGCAGCGGCCGGTCCTGTACGCTGGCGGCGGTATCCGCCTCTCCGGCGGCTACGATGCCTTCCGCGCCGTGATCGAAAAGCTCGGCGTGCCCGTCGTCACCTACTGGAATTCCGTGGATCTCATCGAAGATGATCATCCCCTCTACTGCGGCCGCGGCGGCAACATGGGCGACCGGCCCGGCAACTTCGCCGTGCAGAATTCCGATCTCGTCCTCGCCATCGGCACGCGCATCTCCATCCGGCAGACGGGCTATTCCTTCGATACCTGGGCGCGCGCGGCGAAGCTGGTCATGGTGGATATCGACCGGGCCGAAATGAAAAAGCACACCCTGCACGTGGATCGGGCCGTCTGGGCCGACGCCAAGGATTTCCTCGAGGCCCTGGGCCGTGCTCTGGAAGGCGAGCAGACACCTGTCTTCCCCGGCGACGGCTGGCGCAAGCAGTGCCAGACCTGGAAGGAGAAATACCCCGCCACCCTCCCGCGCCACTGGGAGGAGAACGGCGAGACGGCCAACGTCTTCGCCGCCATCAAGCACATCAGCCGGTCTCTGCCGGAAAACAGCCTCACGGCGGTCTCCAACGGCGCTTGCTGCGTGGTCGGCCACCAGAACTGGGTGATCAAGAAGGGCACACGCTTCATTATCAACAGCGCGATCGCCTCCATGGGCTACGGCCTCCCGGCGGCGATCGGCCTGTGCATCGCCGGCGGCCGGCGGGACACCGTCTGCATGGAGGGCGACGGCAGCATCATGATGAACCTGCAGGAGCTGCAGACCGTGGTCACCAACCGCCTGCCCATCAAGCTGTTCCTCATCAACAACCGCGGATACCATTCCATCCGCATCACCCAGACCAACCTCTTCGGCTACCATACGAAGGTGGGCATCGGGCCGGAGAGCGGAGATCTTTCCTTCCCCGTGTTCAGGAAGATCGCGGAGGCCTTCGGCTGGCGGTGCTTCAGCGCCCGCAGCAACACGGAGATGAAAGCCGTCGTGGACGAGGTCCTGTGCCTGGAAGGCCCGGTTTTCACCGAGATCTTTACCGATACGAAGCGGATATGGGAACCCAAGCGCAGTACAAAAC
>CACZOT010000163.1 GCA_902782795.1 uncultured Eubacteriales bacterium
GCGGGCATCGAAAACATCAGCCTGGATCTCATGTACGCCCTCCCCGGCCAGACCATGGCCGATTGGGAGGAGAGCCTGCGCGCCGCCATCGGCCTCGGCTGCGGGCATGTGTCCTGCTACAGCCTCATCATCGAGCCGGACACGCCTATGGCGGACCACGTCGCGCGAGGGGAGGTTCGGCCCATGGGAGACGAGGAGACCATCGCCATGCAGCGCCTGGCCGCGGATGCGCTCGGCGCGGCGGGCCTGAAGCGATACGAGATCTCCAACTACGCGAGGCCGGGCCTGGAGAGCCGACACAACATGGGCTACTGGCGCCGCAGGGATTATCTCGGTCTGGGCTGCGCGGCCCATTCCTGCATGCGCGGCGCGCGCTTCCACAACCCCGAGACGCTCGAAGGATATTTCCGGGGCGAGCGCGGTCTGGACCGGACGGAGCTCACGCCGGAGGAAGAGATCGAGGAAGCCGTCATGCTGGAGACGCGCACGGTCGCGGGCATCGGCCTGGAGGAATTCCGCGCGCGCTACGGAGTGGATTTTACCGCTCGGTTCGCGAGAGGCGCAAGGGTCCTCGAAGAAAACGGGCTGGCTCGCCGAGAAGGGGGCCGCTTCTTCCTTACGGACAGGGGGATGGACGTGCAGTCCGCCGCGGTGGTCGAGCTGTTGACAGAGTGAGAGGGGAGACGCCAGGGGTTGCGCCAGGGGCGCCGCCCCTGGACCCCGCTTAAAGGTCCAAGGACCCTTAAGAATCCCATATTGGGGGATGGGTATAAAACATACACATCGCTGTTCTCTCGAAAAGGAAGGGGGCTCCGGTACCTTTGTAGAAGGATACCGGAGCCTTGATTAATGGAATCCCCCAATTGAGGGGTCCAGGGGGAATCATTCCCCCTGGCAGAGGTCCAGGAGGCGGAGCCTCCTGGCGGGGCGCGGGGCGGAGCCCCGCCAGGGCGGCGGCCGTGAGGCCGCGCAAAGCCCCAAACAAAAAGCCCGCGCGCGTCTTTTCAAGTTTACGCGCACGGGCTATAATAGCAATGCGGGTTATTTCGCGTATCGGCGGATCTCGCGCAGGACGTTGCCGAGCCCGTCGGCGGAGGGCTCCTTCTCCATGGCGTCGATGAGCGCGCCGCGGTCACGGTAGGTCTCCATGACTTTCTGGACCAGCGTATCTGCGGTCATCTCCTCCTGCATGAGCACCTTGGCCAGGCCGCGCCGGGCGAAGGATTCCGCGTTTTCGACCTGGTCTCCGCGGGAGGTGTTCCCCTTCGGGTAGGGGATGAGCAGGGCCGGCTTGTAGAGCGCGAGGATCTCGCACAGGGTATTGGAGCCGGCGCGGGAGACGATCACGTCCGCGCAGGCGAAGGCGTGGGCCATCTCCTCGTTGAGGTATTCGCGCTGGCAGTAGAGCGGGTTGCCGGTGCGGGTGGATTCGCTGTTGCCCTTGCCGCACAGGTGCAGCACCTGGAAGAATTCCAGCAGGCGCGGGAGCGCCTCGCGCACGGTGCGGTTGATGGCCTGGGCGCCGCTGGAGCCGCCCGTCACCATGAGGACGGGGCGGTTCTCGTCGAAGCCGAAGAGGCGCAGGCCCTCCTTGCGGCTGCCGCGCAGAAGCTCCGGCCGGATGGGCGTGCCGGTGTAGACGCCCTTCTTTCCGGCGATCTTGGCGGCCTCCGGGAAGGTGCACAGGAGCTTTTTGGCCACAGGCATGATCAGCTTGTTGGCCAGGCCCGGCGTCATATCGGATTCGTGCGAGAGCACGGGCACGCCGTGCAGCCGGGCTCCGTAGACCACGGGCACGGATACGAACCCGCCCTTGGAAAAGACGAGGTTGGGGCGGATCTCCTTGACCAGGCGCGCGGCCTGGCCCACGCCTTTGACGACGCGGAAGGGATCCGTAAAATTGCGCAGATCGAAATAGCGGCGCAGTTTGCCGCTGGCCACGCAATGGTACTGGACGCCGCGCAGAGGCTCGATCAGCGAGCGCTCGATGCCGTCTTCGGTGCCGATATAGTGCACCTCCCACCCTTCTTCCAGAAGCGTGGGGATCAGCGCGAGATGCGGTGTCACATGGCCGGCGGTACCGCCGCCCGTGAGGATGATGCGGTTCATTTTGGCTGCCTCCAGATCGCGGCGCCGGGCGCTTTATTCCCGGCAAGTATACTGGGCCCGAGGCGGGAGATATGCCTCCCGTGCGAGGCGGCGGTCGATTTCCGTGAATGGATATACCCGCGGCGGGCCGCTTTGAAACGCGCCGCGGGGGAACGGATCCCCCGTCCACAACACCGTATTATAGCACACCAAAGGAACGGCTGTTTTCATTTTCTGTAAAGCGTCGCCCCGTGCGGGAAACTTAGCATATGGGGCGGGGCGGAAAAAGGAGCGAAAAAAAGCATGGCCTACCAGGCGCTCTACCGTGCGTTCCGGCCGGAACGGTTCGCGGACATCGTCGGCCAGGAGCCGATCGTCACCACGCTGAAGAACCAGATCAAGAGCGGGCGCATCGCCCACGCGTACCTCTTCTGCGGCTCCCGCGGCACAGGCAAGACGACCACCGCCCGCGTCTTCGCGCGCGCCATCAACTGCCTGACGCCCGAGGACGGCTGCGAGCCCTGCGGCAAGTGCGCCGTCTGCCGGGAATTCCTGGAGGAGCGCTCCATGGACCTGATCGAGATCGACGCCGCCTCCAACAACGGCGTGGACGAGATCCGTGACCTGCGCGATAAAGTCAAGTATCCGCCCGCGACGGCCCGCCACAAGGTCTACATCATCGACGAGGTGCATATGCTCTCCACCGGCGCCTTCAACGCCCTGCTCAAGACGCTGGAGGAGCCGCCGGAGCACGCCGTGTTCCTCCTGGCCACCACC
>CACZOT010000164.1 GCA_902782795.1 uncultured Eubacteriales bacterium
AAACTTCCCCGGAGGAGATCTATGTCCGCTTTCACGCCGCGGGTGCGCGAACCCAACTTCATCCTGGCCGTCGTCATGACCACGGCGAAGGTCCTGTTCCTGGCGGTGCTCATCATCGCCGTGACGGGGACGGGGCTGCTGCTTGGCGTGGCCAAGGCCTGGATCGATACCGCGCCCGCTTTGGATACCTCCGTCTTCGGCGCGCAGGCCAAGACGACCTTCCTCTATGATAAATACGGCCGCCTCATCACTGATTACAAGGGCAGCGAGAACCGCGTGGACGCGGAGTGGGGCGAGATCCCCGAAAACCTCAAGAAGGCCGTCATCGCCGTAGAGGACCAGCGCTTCTACAGCCACCGGGGCGTGGACGCAAAGCGCATCGCCGGCGCGTTCCTTTCCAACCTGCTCAATTCCGGCTCGCAGGGCGGCTCCACCATCACCCAGCAGCTCATCAAGCTGACCATGCTCACCTCCGAGCAGACTTACAAGCGCAAGCTCCAGGAGGCCTATCTTGCCCTGCAGCTGGAGGAGGTCCTCTCCAAGGACGAGATCCTTTTGCAGTACCTCAACACCATCTATATGGGCGGTTCGCTTTACGGCGTGAAGGTCGCCGCGCGGGATTATTTCGGCAAGGAGCTCGGGCAGCTGAGCCTGCGCGAATGCGCCATGCTGGCCCGCATCATCAAGAACCCCTACAAGTACAACCCGCGCAAGAACTTCTACGACCGCGCCCGCCCGGAGACCAGCGAGGAGGGCGCCGATTACGTGCTCTCGCTCATGCTGGAGCAGGAGCTCATCACCCGGGAGGAGTACGACCGGGCCCACGCCGACCGCCTTACGGTCCTGGAGACGTCGCCCACCTCCTCCAACGAGATGTACGAAAACGCCTATTACGTCGAATACGCCATCTACGACGTGGTCACCAAGATGCTGCGCCTGGAGAAACTCGAGGACACGGCCGCCAACCGCTCCCGCATGGAGCAGCGACTGCGCACCGGCGGCTACAGCATCATGACCTCGCTGGACCCCGCCGTGCAGGAAGCGGCGCAGGAGGTCGTCACCAACTGGTCCAGGTACCCCAAGACGCGCTATTCCAGCGACGCCACCTACCGCTCCAGCCTCGGCGGCGGGGAGTATGTCGATACCGTGCAGCCCCAGGCCGCCGTGGTGGTCATGGATTGGCACACGGGCGAGCTGGCGGCCATCATCGGCGGGCGCTCCACGCCCACGGCCCGCAAGCAGCTCAACCGCACCTACCAGATGGACATGCCCGTGGGCTCGTCCATCAAGCCGCTCTCGGTCTACGGGCCGGCGTTCGAGCTGGGCTATTCCCCGGGCACGCCCACCATCAACGCGCCCATCGCCATCCCCGGCTGGAACACCCAGAAGGGCTATCCGGACAACTACGGCGGCGGCGGCTTCACCGGCATGGAGACGCTGCGCAGTGCCATCAACAAATCCCACAACACCGCCACGGCCTGGACGCTCTACATGTACGTGGGCATCGAGAACAGCGTCAACTACCTCATGCAGCTGGGCGTGAGCTCCAAGCACATCAGCGCCACCGGCGCGGGCCTGGCCCTTGGCTCCTCCGGCATCCCCATGGTGGAGATGGCCGCGGCCTACGGCGCCATCGCCAACCGGGGCGTCTACCAGGAGCCCTACGCCTTCACCGCCGTGTACAATTCCGACGGCAGCCTCTACATGGCCGTGGACGGCGTACAGGTGCGGCGGCGCGTGTTCAAGGAATCCACCAGCTGGATGCTCATCGACGTGCTGGAGGGCTGCCTCGCCTCCACGGGCTCCGCGGCGCGCATCAGCGGCCACACGGTCGTGGGCAAGACGGGCACGAACTCCGACGCCCGCGGCGTGGCCTTCGCCGGCATCACGGGCTACTATACCTGCGCGGTGTGGATCGGCCACGACAATTACAAGCCCCTCGTTTCCAGCGCCACCGGCGGCACCTACGCCGCGCCGCTCTTCTCCGCGGTGCTCAAGGCGGTCTACCAGGCGGCGGGCATCACCCAGGATCAGCCCATCAAGTGGTGCGCCGCCCAGGACGCCGGGCTCGTGCGCGCCAGCGCCTGCGGCGTCTCCGGCATGCTGCCCACCGACGCCTGCAAAAACGACGCCAACGGCTACGCAGTCTCCACCGATTACTACCTGGCCGGCACTCAGCCGACCGCCTACTGTAACATGCACCGCTACGTGACCATGTGCACCAATACCCACATGGCCGCCGGGCCCTACTGCCCGAGCACCGTCGCCGGGTGCATCTATGTGCCGCAGGGCCATCCGCTGCGCAACGGCTCCGCCAATACCGTGAAGAAGTACTTCTGGGGCGCTTCCACCGCGCGCGACGTCAGCGGCATGACCCCGTGCAACCAGTGCGCCGCGCCGGTGTTCGACCTCGGCGCCGACGGCTGATCGCCGGCAGAGGGCTCCGCCCTCTGCACTCCCGCCAGGAGGCTCCGCCTCCTGGCCCTCTGGCAGGGGCTCCGCCCCTGCACCCCGCCAGGGGGAATGATTCCCCCTGGACCCCTCAATTGGGGGAAATAGAATAGGAAAAGGCTCCGGTATCCTATCGTTTGGGTGCCGGAGCCCGCTGTATTATCGAGAGAACTGGTTTGCTCGTCCAAATGGAATCCCCCCAATATGGGATTCTTAAGGGACGAAGTCCCTTAAGCAAGAGTGCAGAGGGCAGCGCCCTCTGACAGGGTCCAGGGGCGGAGCCCCTGGCGTCCCCTGATGCGCTGTGTCTCCAGCGGCTTCTTTCGCCAAAATACGTTGAACGGAGCCACCGGGCCGGGGTATAATCTTCCCATGCGGGAAACGAAGACGGAGGAGGCCAACAGCATGCGGGATATCCGCCTCATCGCCACGGATCTGGACGGCACCCTGCTGGACCGCGACGCCCACATGGGCGCCTACACGCGCAAGACCCTGGAGGAATGCCTGCGGCGGGGCATCACGGTGATGATCGTCAGCGGGCGCTGCCACCAGACGGCGCGTCTGCCCGCGCTGGAATCGCGGCTGGACCTGGTCGTCGCCTCGTCCAACGGCGCGCGCATCGACCAGACGGCCTATGGTCCCACCATCTTCGAGCGGCGCATGACGAAAGAGGAGTGCGCCGCCGTGTACGCGATCCTGCGCGATTGCCCGGGCAACATCTTTTCCTACATCCGAGGGGCGAACCTTTGCCGCCGCCGCCCCAGCGAATTCGGGAAACAGGAGAGCCGCTGGATCGGCGCGGGGGACGACCTGGCCGAGGTCTCCTTCGACGACGTGGAGCGCTTCGAGAGCGAGGGCCTGGAGAACGTCCACAAGTTCGAGATCTACGAGCCCGACCCGGCCCTGCTCGCGGACTACGCCGCCCGCCTCGAGGCGATCGGCATGGCGGTGACGCAGTCCTCCTGGCAGGATATCGAGATCCAGCCGCGGGATTCCACGAAAGGCCTGGCCGTGCGCTGGATGGCGCAAAGGCTTGGCATCTCCCGGGAGCAGGTCATGTGCTTCGGGGATTACACCAACGACCGGAGCATGCTCGAGGAAGCGGGCATCGGCGTGGCCATGGCCAACGCCGTGCCGGAGCTGCGCGCCGTGGCGGACATGATCGCCCCGCCCAACGCTTTCGAGGGCGAGGCGCGGTGCATCCGCCGCGTGGTGTTCGGCGAGGAGGACGTCTGGCCGAACATCGCCCCACACTGAAAGGGGCCGGAGATGGACTGGACGCTGAGAAAGGCCGTTCCCGCGGACGCGGCCCGCGTCGGAGAGCTGTTTTCCGAGATGCTCCAAAGCGTGTACGGCATGGGAGACGCCCAAGGATACGCGGCGGGCGGTCTGGACAAGTTCTTCGCGGGCGGAGAGGATTGGATCTGCCTGGCGGAGGCGGGCGGGGAGACGGTGGGCTATCTCGCCATCGAGGTCTACCGCGCGCCGCGGACCTATGTCTATCTGGACGATCTCGCCGTGATGGCGCGCTTTCGCGGCCGGGGGATCGGCACGACCCTCCTTCGCGAGGCGGAGAAGTACGCCGGGCGAATCGGCGTCCCGACGCTCCTTCTGCACGTGGAGAAGACCAACGCCGCCGCGCGCCGCCTGTACGAACGGCTCGGGTACCGCGCCTTCCGCGATGACGGGAGCCGCTGGCTGATGCGCGCCGACACGCGGGGATAGGAGGACGCCATGCCGTTTGATTTCAAGAAGGAATACAGGGAATTCTACATGCCGGGCGGCGCGCCGGAACTGGTGACGGTCCCGGCGGCGCGGTTCGTGGCCGTGCGCGGGGAGGGCGATCCCAACGAGGAGGGCGGCGCGTACCAGCGGGCCCTGGGCGTGCTGTACGCCGTCTCCTACACGCTGAAGATGAGCCCGCGCGCCGGGCGGGCCATCGAGGGCTTCTTCGATTACGTCGTGCCGCCGCTGGAAGGGTTCTGGCAGGAAGGCTTCGATTACGCCGATAAGGCGTCCGCGCGCTGGATCGCCGCCATCCGCCTGCCGGATTTCATCCGCGGGGAGGATTTTTGCTGGGCCGTGGAGGAGGCCTCCCGCAAGAAGAAAATGGATTGCTCGGCGGCGGAGCTTCTCGCAGTGGAAGAAGGGCTCTGCGGGCAGATCCTGCACCTGGGCCCATACGACGCCGAGCCGGAGACCATCGCCCGGCTGGAGGCGTTCCTCCGGGAACAGGGCTGCGCGAGCGATCACAGCCCGAACCGGCTCCACCACGAGATCTATCTCTCCGATCCGCGCCGCACCGCGCCGGAAAAGCTGCGCACCGTCATCCGCGTCCCCGCGCGGCTGCTCTGAGGGGGCGGCGGCTCTCTCCGTGCGGCGCGGGCAAGAAGGGAGCGTCCCCGTCTTGCGTTTTGGCGCTCCTTGTGGTAGGATAGAGAAGGAGAGGCCCGCACGGGCTCAGACTGCGAGGAAGGGGTGCTTCGCCTATGATCATCCGCAACTGCGCAGGCGGCGTGGTGTTTTCGGGGACCAAGGTATTTCTCCTTCGGAACGACAAGTCGGAATGGGTGCTGCCCAAGGGCGTCATCCGCGAAAAGCGCAAGGCCGCGGAGGTCGCGCTGGAGCGGGTGCGCGTGGAGGCGGGCGTGCAGGCGGAGATCCTGCACACCGCGGGCGATACCAGCTACGAGTTCTACTCCCAGACGCGGCGGCAGCCCGTTTGCAACCGCATCACCTGGTTCGTGATGCGCGCTCTTTCCGAAGAGTACCGCATCGCCTTCGAACAGGGCTTTATCGATGGGGATTGGTACCCCGTGGAAAAGGCCCTGGAGATGATCACCTACAGCCAGGACCGCTCCATCGTGCGCATCGCGTTCGATATCTATCAGTCCATCGTTTCATCGGAACAGTCTGTCGCGGGTGAACCCACGGCGGGCACTCAAGCATAAGAGGAGGCTTTGCCCATGTCGGGACACAACAAATGGTCAACGATCAAGCACAAGAAAGAAAAGACCGACGCCCAGCGCGGCAAGATCTTTACCAAGATCGGCCGTGAGATCGCCATCGCCGTGCGTGAGGGCGGCGGCGGAGATCCCTCTGTGAACGGCCGCCTGCGCGACGTCATCGCCAAGGCGAAGGCCGCCAACATGCCCAACGACAACATCCAGCGCTCCATCAAGAAGGCCGCTGGCGAGGGCGAGGGCGCCAACTACAAGGAGATCTCCTATGAGGGCTACGGCCCCGGCGGCGTTGCCATTGTTGTGGAGCTCGTTACCGATAACCTGAACCGCTCCTCCAGCGAAGTGCGGCATCTGTTCGACAAGTACGGCGGGCAGATGGGCGCCAACGGCTGCGTGGCTTGGATGTTCGAGCGCAAGGGCGTCATCGTCATCGATAACGCCAAGGGCCTGGACGAGGACGAACTGATGATGCTCGCCCTGGACGCCGGCGCAGCCGACGTGGAGCCCGGCGAGGGCTCGGCCGTCATCTATACCGACCCGGCCGATTTCACCGTCGTACGCCAGAACCTGGAGAACGCGGGCTGCACGTTCCTCTCCGCCGAGCGAGAACTCATCGCCAAGCAGACCGTGGACGTGACGGATCCCGAAATGGTCGAGAAGGTGCGCCGCATCATCGACATGCTGGATGATTACGACGATACCCAGGCCATCTACCACAACGCTAACCTCCCCGAGGAGGAAGACGAGGACGATTGATCGATCCCAGCGCGGGCGCGGGGCATGCTCCCCGCGCCCGCTTTTTCGCATTCGCGAGGAGAGGACGCCATGAAGCAACAGCCGGTTTTCATCCGCCGCCTGCGCAAGGAGGAGATCCCCTTGCTCAAGGTCTTTCTCTACGAGGCGATCTTCGTGCCGGAGGGAGCCGAGTCCCCGCCGAGGGAGATCCTCGAAAAGCCGGAGCTGCGCGTGTATACCGACGGGTTCGGCGCGCGCGAAGCGGACAACTGCCTGGTGGCGGACCGCGGGGGGAAGGCCGTCGGGGCGGTCTGGACGCGGATCATGGACGACTACGGCCACGTCGACGACGAAACGCCCTCCTTTGCCATTTCGCTCCTCCCGGAATACCGGGGCCGGGGCATCGGCACGCGGCTGATGGAGGAGATGCTCGCATTGCTGAAAAGCGAAGGCTTCGCGCGGGCGTCGCTGGCGGTGCAGAAGGCGAACTATGCCTTGCGGATGTATCGGAACGTGGGGTTCCAAATCGTCGGGGAAAACGCGGAAGAATACATCATGGTGTGCGATCTGCGCGCCTGGAAGCCGCGCAAGGGGTCCGTTCTGGAGACGGAACGCCTGCGCCTGCGCCGCTTCGGAGAGGAAGACGCGGAGCGGCTCTATCGGTGCCATCTGGACGCGGAGGTGCGCAGGTGGATCCCCAATGAAAGTTACGAAAGCCTGGAGGAAGCGCGGGAGGCGATCGCCTTTTACGCCCGGCGCGCGGACCGGAAGACGCTGCCCTACGTCCTGGCGGTAGAGTTGAAGGAGACGGGCGAGTGGATCGGCGACGTCGGCGTCAACGAGGTGGAAGGCCGGCCGGGTGAGGCGGAGATCGGCTACGCGATCCGCCCGGAACGCCGGGGCCAGGGCCTGGCGACGGAAGCGGTCGGCGCGATGACCGCTCTGGCCTTCTCGGCCTTTCAGGCGGAGACGCTGTACGGCCGCGTCCTGCGCGGGAACGAGGCGTCCGTCCGGGTGCTGGAAAAGAACGGGTATCGCCTCGTCGCGGAGGAAACCGGCGCCAAGGACGATCCCTACGGCCGGGGCATGCTGGTCTGGGCGAAAAGGGCCGAACTCCGTTGTGATCCGGGCGAGGGCCGCGCATGCGCCCCGCCTCCGCGGGCATAGCATTGCCTGCAAGGGAGGCGGTGGCTTTGGCGGATGTGCGCGTGGCGCTGGCCGCGGCGGCGGCGATCATCGGGG
>CACZOT010000165.1 GCA_902782795.1 uncultured Eubacteriales bacterium
CGTGCCTGCCGAGGGCCCGCCGACCCGGAATCCTCCGGATTCCTAAACTTGATTATACCATGGATCGCCCCTCCCGTCACCAGGTGGCAAAGGATGTGCGTCTGTGCTATAATGGGATGCGGTGAAATACGCCGTCGGGAAGGAGGGGTGCGCGATGGACCTTTCGCGCCTGCGGGAGCGCCTGCGCAGCATGCCCACCCCTTCCCAGAAGCCCGTGCAGAAGGCCGCGGCTGGGCTCATTCGCCGCGAGGGCGAGGAGGCGGCCGACGCGCGCCTCTATTCCCTCGGGGAGACGGCCCTGCGCCGCATCGGCGGGCCCGCCGCCTTCGATATCGAGAGCGCGCTCTTCCTGGATACGGAGACCACCGGCCTCTCCAGCGGCGTGGGCACGGTGGCGTTCCTGGTGGGCCTGGGCTGGGTGGAGAGCGGCCGCATGCATACCCTCCAGCTGCTCATGCGCGATTACGCCAGCGAGGAGACGCTCCTGGGCGAGGTCGCCCGGGCGGCGGAAGGGTTCGACTGCGTCGTCACCTTCAACGGCAATCTCTTCGACCTGCCCCTGCTCGCCACCCGCTGCACCATGAACCGCCGCGAGAACCCCCTGGAGGAGATGAGCTCTCTGGACCTGCTCCCGCCCGCGCGGCGCGTCTGGCGGCGGCGGCTGGGGAGCGTGCGTCTGGCCAACCTCGAGGAGAAGATCCTCGGCGCGGGGCGCGAGGAGGATCTCCCCGGCAGCGAGGCGCCGGAACGTTTCTTCTCCTTCCTGAAGACCGGCGACGAGAGCCTCCTGGAGGAAGTCATCGACCACAACCGCCAGGATATCCTCTCCATGGGCGCGCTCCTGGCTGAATTGTGCGCCGTGTGGGAGGACCCGCGCTCCGCCCGGGCCGCGGCCGATCTCTACAGCCTGGGGAGAGCCCTGGCGCAGCAGGGCGAAAAGGACGAGGCCCGCGAGCTCTACCGCCTGGCCGGGCAGCCCCGCCCCATGACGGACCTGGGCGCCCTCATCGACGCGAAGTACCGCGCCGAGGCCAACATGGAGCTGGCCGCCCTCCTGCGCCGCGAAGGCCGCAGGGACGAGCAGGAGGAGGTCCTTGTGCGCATGCGCGCCGCGGGCGAGGGCGGCGCGTTCCCCCTCGTGGAGCTGAGCAAGCTCTACGAGCATTGCCGCC
Organism: uncultured Eubacteriales bacterium; assembly: GCA_902782795.1. Lineage (GTDB taxonomy): Bacteria > Bacillota > Clostridia > Christensenellales > Aristaeellaceae > UBA1224. Next base: position 1,173 of record CACZOT010000165.1, read on the forward strand.
GCGATTACGACCGCGCCCGCGAGGCCGCCCTTCAGGCCCTCGCCGTCGCTCCGGAGGAGGAGCGCGAGGCCCTGCGCGCGCGTCTGGACCGCATCGAACGCAAGAGGAAAAACAAACACCGGGAGGAAAAATGAGATGTCTATCCTGACGGAATTCAAGGGTCGCAAAGCCTACATGGACCACGTGGAGGGCAACCGCCTCAGCGACGCGGGCAAGCTCGAACAGGCGGACGCCAAATATCGCGCCGCCCTAGAGAACTACGCCAAGGCCGCCGCGGATCAATCCTGCAAGAGCAACTACCTCGCGGCCTACAGCGTCCTGCTCATGCGCTACCGCCGCTTCGACGAGGCCATGGAGATCCTGCGCCGCGCGGACAAGATGCGCATGGGCAAACAGGACAAGCTCAACCTGCGCATCAATTATTCCATCTGCCAATGGAAGACCGGCCGCCTGGACGCCGCCATCGAGCTCATGAAGAGCGTCTTTAACGACCTCAAGAACAGCGTGGTCTACGGGTCCCTCGGTTATATGCTCATCGAAAAGGCCACCCAGACGGGGGATTTCTCCGAGGCCCAGGCCTTCAACCAGGAGGCCTATGAGTACGACGACGAGGACGCCGTGGTGCTCGATAACCTTGGCCAGATGTACCTGCGCATGGGCGACAAGGCGAAGGCCCTTGAATACTTCGAGCGCGCCCATGAGGAAAAGCCCAAGCAGGTGGATACCCTCTATTATCTCTCCAAGCTCTACGTCGAGCAGGGCAAAAAGGACGAGGCCCGCTCCCTGCTCGAGACCGCCCTGCGCGGCAATTTCTCCGCGCTGTGCACCACCACGCGCGAAATGGCCCAGGAGCTCTACGACAGCATCAAGGCCTGACCCCGCGAAGGGGCTCCCCCGGAGGGCTCTGCCCTCTGGAGTCCCGCCAAAGGGGTTTATGGTAACACGGGCTCCGGTACCTTGCGAAAGGATACCGGAGCCTTCTGTTTATGGTATTCCCCAATCGAGGGGTCCAGGGGACAGAGGCCCCTGGCGTTCCCCCCTCTGGCGCGCGAACTGTCTGTGTGTTACAATAGACCCACCACACAAGGAGGCTGAGCGCATGCGGCTGGAGATCTTCGTTTCCACGATGCACATGGAGGGCGCGGCGCTGCCGGAGCGGCTGCGCGCGGGCGGCCTGGACGTGACCTTCATCAACCAATGCGGCCGGGAAGGCAAGCGCGCCGTCGCGTGCGGCGGGCGGAGCTACCGCGTGGTCGACAGCGCCGAGCGCGGGCTGAGCCGCAGCCGCAATCTGGCGCTGGATCTGGCCCAGGGAGATCTCGTCTGGCTTGTGGACGACGATCTCATCCTCGACCCGGCGTGCGAGGAGCGCATCTGCCGGGCCTTCGAGGAGCATCCCGAGGCAGACGCCATCGGCTTCAACGTCATTTCCGATTCGCCGGACCGCCCCCAGCGCCTCTTCGCCCAGGGGCACCGCATCCAGCTGAAAAACGCCCTGCGCAACCCCACCTTCCGCTTCGTCTACCGCACCGCCCGCCTGCGCGAAAAGGGCCTGCGCTTCCGCGAGGAGTTCGGCTCCGGCTCGGTCTATTCCAGCGGCGAGGATTCCATCTTCACCGTGGATTGCCTGCGCGCCGGGCTCACCATCCTCGCCCTGCCCGTGGAGGCCGCCCACGTCCTGCATACCGATTCCGCCTGGTTTCAGGGCTTCACGGAAAAATACCTGCACGACAAGGGCGCCATCATGCGCGCCATCTTCGGCTGGAGCGCCCCCGCCTGGTGCGTGGTGATGCTCCTGCGCAGGCGCGAATGGCGCAGCGAGCACCCTTTCCCCAGGGCCCTTTCGTACATGCTGCGCGGCGCGCGGGAATACGCGAGGAACTATGGCCGTTGACGCCTGGCGCGAGATCGCGACCGCCAGGCTGCGCCTGCGCCGCTTCCGGGCGGAGGATCTGGACGGCCTCGCCGCCATCCTCGCCGACGGGGAGACCATGCGCTTCCTGGAGCCTCCCTTCGACAGGGCGAAGGCCGAGCGCTTCCTCCACAAGGCGGGCCTGGGCCGGGATCCGCTCGTCTGTGCCGCCGCCCGGCGTGATACGGACGAGGTCCTCGGCTACGCCATCTTCCACCCCTGGGTGGAGGACGGTGTCTGGGAGATCGGCTGGGTACTCGCGCGGCCCTGGTGGAGGCGCGGCCTCGCCTCCGAGATGACCGAAGCGCTCATCGGCCGCGCGCGGGAGATGGGCGTACGCTCCCTCGTGATCGAATGCGACCCCGGGCAGGCCGCCAGCGCCCGCGTCGCGGGGAAATTCGGCTTTCGGGAGGAGGCCCCGCGCGAGGGGCTGCGCGTGTTCCGCAAAGAGCTGTGAACTGGCTTCACGCTCTCTTTCAGGGTTTAGGCAGAGGGCTCTGCCCTTTGCGCTCCTTCCAGGAGGCTCCACCACTGGACCCCGGCAGGGACTCCGTCCCTGCACCCTGCCAGGGGGAATGATTCCCCCTGGACCCCTCAATTGGGAGAGTAGTATAGAAAATGGCCCCGGTATCCTTTCACAAGGATACCGGAGCTCGTTTTGTTTCGAGAGAATTGCTATGTTTTCTATTTCAAGAAATCCCCCAATATGGGATTCTTAAGGGCCAATGGCCCCTTAAGCGGCTTCGGCTGCCCCTCGCCCTGCGGGCGAGTCGCAGCTA
>CACZOT010000166.1 GCA_902782795.1 uncultured Eubacteriales bacterium
CGGGAACATGACGTTCTGCAGGCAGTTGCGCTGCATGAGCAGGTTGAAGGACTGGAAGATCATCGTCACCTCGCGGCGGACCTGCTGCATCTCCTTTTTGTCCAGCGAGCCGAGATCGCGTCCGTCCAGCAGGACGCTGCCCTCGGTGGGCCGCTCGAGCATGTTGATGCAGCGGACCAGCGTGCTCTTGCCCGCTCCGCTCATGCCGATGATGCCGTAGATATCGCCGTCGTTCACGGTCAGGTTCACGTTTCGGAGCGCGTCCACCTGGCCGCCGGCGGTGATGAAGCTCTTGGAAAGGTTTTTCAGTTCGATCATGGGCTGACCCCCGTGCGGTTGTGTTGATCGCGAAGGGACACACCGGCGCGGACCGGTGTGTCCTTCGTTACAGTATACTCTTTGCGGGCGGATGGGGCAAGGGGATTACTTGCCCAGCGCGCTGAGATCCGCCTGGCGGCCGCCGTAAAGGCCCATGGGCTCGGTGTGGACGATGGCCACGCTGACCACGTCGCCGCCGGTCTCGGCCACGTACTCGTCCAGGTAGGGCTGATGCTGGAAGTAGTTGGCGTAGAGGTCGCCGGCGTCGACGGCCGGGTTCTCCTCGGTGTAGCCGGTGTAGACGACGATCTCCAGGGTGATGTCCTTCTCGGCGAGGATGCCCTTGACGATCTCGAGGATCTGCGCGTGCGGGGCGGGCGTGGCGGCGATGGTGATGGTCTGGCCGGCGAGGGCGGCGTAATCGACGTCCGGATCATAGCCGTCGGTGGGCTCGTCCACCACGGAGATGACCGCGCCGGCGTAGGTCGCGTCGATGTACTCCTTCACCTGCTGGCTGCAGGCGGCGGCGATGAGGGCCTTGGTGAGCGGCGCTTCGGCGTTCTCGCTCTTCACGGCGATCACGTTGGCGCGGGGCAGGTAGACCTCTTCGACTTCGACCAGCAGGGCCTTGTCGATCTCGATGCCGGCATCCAAGGCGTCCAGCACGAAGTTGGAGTTGATGACCGCGTAGTCCAGATCCGGCAGCTGGTTGACCAGGTACTCGGCCTGGCTCTCGACGATCTCGATACCCTCGGTGAGCACGTCGGCCTTGGTAGCGGTTTCGCCGGCGCCTTCGGCCAGCTCGATGATGCCGTTGTCGGCCAGCAGCTGCAGGGCGCGGGCCTCGTTGGTGGTGTCGTTGGGCACGCCGATCTTGATGGTGTCGGCCAGGGCGGCGGAAGAGAGGGCGAGCAGGGCAACCAGCAAAATGGCGAACAGCTTTTTCATGGGGATACCTCCGTTTTGATCTTCATTATTATTTTGGGCGCCGGGACGAGCGGGGGGAACGATACCTTTTCAGCGGCACATTCGACACAGGCTCAGGACCGCGGCTCGGAAGGTTTTCGCTTGGAAGAACACGGTGTGAAAGCTCCTTTCGATTTGCGATGGGCTTATGATAGCATCGCGGGCGGGAAATGTCCAATACTAATAACGAATACTGATCCATAGCGTTTGGCTATATCTTCGGCCTGGCGAGGGAGATCCGCGCGCCTGGCGGCGCCCGGCGCTTTCTCCGCTTCGAGCGAGAGCGGCGCGGGCGCTCCCGGTTTTTCGAAAAAAGCGGGCGCGGTTTTTGCACGCGCGGCGCGGGTGTGTTATAATAAAGCGGAATCTGGCAACACGGGGAGGGACGGCCATGCAAGTGGCGCCGAGCGCGTATCTTCGCGCGGCGAAACCGTTTTTGAAGGAGCTCGTCGCGGAGCTGACGAAGAGATACCCTTACGCGAGCGTCCTCGGGCAGGATTGCCTCTGCAGGGAGTATTTCGTCGCCGCGACCGGCATGGGCGCGAACGAGGACGGCCTGCTCACCGCGCGCGGGTTCGTGGCGCGCGTGTACAAAAACGGCTGGGCGGAGTATTCCTTCAACGAGCTCCCGGAGGACGGTGACGCCGCCGCCTTCGCGGAGAAGATCGCCCGCGCGGTGGAGCCGCCCATGACGGCGGACCCCATGCCCGCGGACGAGCCGCTTTCCCTGTGCAGGAGCAGCGAATTCGCGATCGATCCGGAGAGCCTCGGCAGCGCCGAATGGCTGCGCCGCCTGTCCGCCATCCGCGAAGAGGCGCTCAAAATGGATGAGCGCCTTGTGGACTGCATGGTGCGCTGCAACTACCAGGTCATCCGCAAGATCTTCCTCTCGCCCCGGCGCGACCTGGAGCAGAACCTCCTTTGGACCTCCGGCGCGCTGGTCGTCATGGCGCTGCGCGGCGAGGAGATGAAGGAGGCCTACCGCCCCTTCTCCGGCCTGGCGGGCGCGGAGGTGCTGGAAAACATGCGCGGCGGCGTGCCCGGCGCGGTGCGGCAGGCGCTGGACCTTCTGGACAGCGAGCCCATTCCCCCGGGCGAGTACGAGTGCGTCTGCTCGCCGGAGGTCACGGGCATGATCGTCCACGAGGCCTTCGGCCACGGCGTGGAGATGGATATGTTCGTGAAAAAGCGCGCCCTAGCCGAGGAGTACATCGGCAAACGGGTGGCTTCGGACCTGGTCACCATGCACGACGGCGCGGCCGCGGCCAGCGAGGTCGCCAGCGGCTTCTTCGACGACGAGGGCTCCACCGCCGCGGACACGCTGATCATCGAAAAGGGCATCCTCCGGCGGGGCATTTGCGATCTGGTCTCCGCCGGACGGCTGGGCGTTATGCCGACCGGCAACGGCAGGCGCGAATCTTTCGAGCGCAAGGCGTATACCCGCATGACGAACACCTTCTTCGAGGGCGGGAGCGACAAGGTGGAGGAGATGATCGCCTCCATCGGGTACGGCTTCCTCCTGGAGGATCCCTCCAGCGGCATGGAGGACCCCAAGAACTGGGGCATCCAGTGCATGGTGAACGTCGCCCGGGAGATCCGGGACGGCAAGCTGACCGGGCGGGTCTTCTCGCCGATCGTCCTGACCGGCTACGTGCCGGATCTGCTCCAATCCATCAGCATGATGTCGGAGCGGGTCGAGCTCTCCGGCGGAGGCTTCTGCGGCAAGGGCTACAAGGAATGGGTGAAGGTCTCGGACGGCGGGCCGTACATCAAGGCGCGCATCCGCCTGGGCTGAGGAGGGACGCAAGATGCTGGAAACGATTCTGAACTGCCTGCGGGAAAGCGCCGCCTCCGCCTGGCGCGTCAATTGGACCCATACGCGCTCCGCCGAGCTCTTCTTCATCCGCCGGGGCGCGGACACGCGCCGCGCCAAGGACGTCACGAAGGCGCAGGTCTCCGTCTTTCACGATTTCGAGGAGGGCGGGAAGAAGATGCGCGGCGTCTCGCGCATCAGCGTGCACCCCGGCATGGCGGGCGAGGAGATCCGCCGGGCCGTGGAGCGCGCCGTCGGGGACGCGGCGTACGTGAAAAACCCCTGGTTTGAGCTGCCGGACGCCCTCGTCGCCGAGGACGCCTCGCCGGACGCCTTTGCCGGTCGGCCCCTCATGGACGTGGCCCGGGACGCGGCGGACGCCCTGTTCTCCGCTGATACCCTGGGCGACGCCTTCATCAACTCCGCGGAGGTGTTCGCCGAGCGCCGGGAGGAGCGCGTCATCGCCTCCAACGGGCTGGACGTGCGCTTCGGCAAGTGCGCCCTCAAGGGGGAGCTCGTGGCCCAGTGCGTGCGGGAGGCGGACGTGGAGGTCTACCGCGGCTTCGGCTACGATACCGCCGATCTGGAGGCCGTGGCCCGCGTCGCCAGGGAGGCCCTCGCCGCGGCGCGGGACCGCTCCGTGGCCAGGGAAGCGCCCAAGGCCGGCGTGTACGATTGCGTCCTCTCCGGCGAGGAGCTCGCCACGCTCCTGGGCGCGTACGCCGAAAAAGCCGACGCGGGCATGATCTTCGCGAAATACTCTTCCTGCCGGGTGGGTGCGAGCCTGCAGGGCGGGGAGATCGCGGGCGAAAAGCTGGATATGGACCTTTTGCCCTCCGCGCCTTTCAGCCAGGAGGGAGTGCCCATGCCGGGGCTGCCCCTGGCGCGGGAAGGCGTTTTGCAGAACATCCACGGCGGCGCGCGCTTCTGCCGGTATCTGGGCATCGCTCCGACCGGCTCCTACGAGCGCGTGCGCGTCAATAACGACGGCCGGCCCATGGACGAGCTTCTTAAAGCGCCGTGCATCCGCCCCGTGCTCTTTTCCGATTTCCAGGCGGACGCCCTCGCCGGGCGCTTCGGCGGCGAGATCCGCCTGGCCTACATCTACGACGCGGACGGCGTGCATATCGTCACGGGCGGCTCCATCAGCGGGAGCCTGCAGGCCGTCCAGAAGGACTACGCCTTTTCCAGCGAACGGTACGCGGGCCGCTATTACGAGGGCCCCATGGCCGTTCGGCTGCGCGGCGTGACGGTGGCGGGACGATGAGCGGGCTGTATCTGTTCGGGCTCGACAGGGACGAGCCCCGAAAATGCGTCCAAACATTGAAAAAGCTGAGGTTCGAGGCCGTGGTCTCTCCGGGCGGCCAGGATGCCGCTCAGGCCTGCCGGGACGCGGGCCTCGCCGTCTGGGCGTGCGTGGGGGCCTTCTCCCTGCGCGAGGGCGACCCGGAAAGCTACCTCGCCGAGGACGCCTTCGGCCGCCGCCGCCCCTGGTTCCATTCCGGCTGCCCCAACGAGCCTGCCCTCTGGGAGCGCAGCCTCGAGCGCGCCGCCCAGGCCGGGGCGGAGGCCGTGTTCCTGGACGGGGCGCGCTTCGCCTCGCCCGAGCCAGGGGAGGAGCTCTTCCTGAGCTGTTTCTGCCCGCGCTGCATGCGAAAGGGCGAGGCCCTGGGCTACGATATGGAGAAGCTTCGCGCCGATGTGCGCCGTTTCGCCGAAACGCCGGGAGCGCCCGTCCCCGAGGAATGGCTGCTCCTGCGCAGGGAGACCGTGAGAGAGTACTTCGCCGCCTTCAACAGGGCCGTGCGCTCCGCGGGCGCGAAGGCGGGCGCGTTCGTGTTCGCGCCGTCGCTGGCGAGGCTGGTGGGGCAGGGGTTCGTCTACGAAGGCGAATCCGGCCCGGAAGTGCCGGATCTCCTCGCGCCCATGCTCTACCGCCGCTACGCGCCCAGGCCCGGCATCGCCTGCCTGAACGCGGAGTACGCCGCCCTGGCGGAGTTCCTCCGGCGCAGAGGCGATGGGGACGTCCCCGCCCGGATCGAGCAGATCACCGGCGTGCGCGTCCCGCAGGCCGAGCCCGAGAGGCTGCGGGAGGAGGGCTTCCCGCCCGAGAGCGTCGCCCGCGAGACCGCGGCAGCCTCCGCGTCCGGCGCGGTCCTCGCGCCCATCCTCCAGCTTGACGACGAGCGCCTGCCCGAGAGCGTCGCCGCCGCGCGCGAGGGCGGGGCGGAGATGGTCGGGCTGTTCGCCTACAGAAGAGAGTTTGCCCGCTTCCTGGAGAAGCTGAAATAGGCATTTCACACGCAGAAAGAGGTTCGAGAGCGCATGAAAGTCAACTACCACACCCACACGCCACGCTGCCAGCACGCCAAGGGCCAGCCGGAGGAGTACGTCCTCGCCGCCATTGAGCAGGGGTTTGACACCCTCGGCTTCGCCGACCACACGCCCAACAATTATTCCACCGGCTTCGTCCCCACCATGCGCATGCGCGCGGAGGAGCTGCCCGATTACGTCGCCGACGTGCGCGCCGCGGCCGAGAAGTACAAGGACAAGATCCGCGTGCTCTGCGGCCTGGAGGCGGAGTATTTCCCGGCGCACCTGGGCTGGATCGTGGAGCAGAAGGAGAAATACCACCTGGATTACCTCATCCTCGGCAACCATTTCGATTCCACCGACGAGGGAGGCGCGTACTTCGGCCGCTGCCTGGAGCCGGCCCACCTGCGCCGCTACGTGGAGATGACCGCGCGCGGCATGCAGACAGGGGAATACATGTACCTGGCGCATCCGGACCTGCTCTTTGCCCAGTACCCCTCCTTCGACGCCGACGCCAAGGCCGCCGCCCGTGATCTGTGCGCAGCCGCCCGCGAGACGAACATGCCCCTGGAATACAACCTCCTGGGCGCGATGCGCGTGGAGCAGAACCTGTTCAAGGGCTTGGGCTACCCCTGCCCGCAGTTCTGGGAGGTCGTCGCGGAGGAGAAGATCCCCTGCATCATCGGCTTCGACGCGCACGACCCGGACCAGCTGCGCGCCCCGCAGCGCTACGCGAACGCCGTGGCCTACCTGGACGGGCTGGGCCTCGAGCGCCTGGAGAAGATCATCTAAGATCCATTTCGAGGAGGACATACGCCATGAAGCTGGAACTGAAACTGGTCAGCGCCCTGGAAAAGGTCTTTCTGGACGAGGCCCCCGCGCGGGAGGCCGCGGGGCACAGCGCCCTTCGCAACGAGCTGAGCTCCTTCCAGGCCGCCTTCATCCTGCGCCTGGAGAAGGACGAAGGCTGGCGCGATACGCAGCCGCTGCGCCTGGAGATCGAATCCCCCCTGAAGGAGTGCGTCCGCGTGCGCCGCGTGGTGCACGTGCCGGTGCGCATGTCCTCCTTCCGCCGGAGCGACGAGGACTATCTGCGCCCCGCTCCCGGCCTGTTCCCGGATCTTTTGCAGGATCTGCAGCCCCACGCCGTCAAAGCCTTCCTGGACCAGTGGGATACCCTCTGGTTCGACGTGGACCCGCAGGGCCGCTTCCCGGCGGGGGAATACCCCATCACCATCCGCCTCTTCCCGGGCGAGGAAAACGTCCGCGAGGGCATGCCGGACCCCGCCGTCGCCCTGGCCGAGGCGACCTACACCCTGACCATCATCGGGGCCGATCTCCCCAAGCAGACCCTGCGCCACACCAAGTGGCTGCACACGGACTGCCTGGCCGATTGGTACCGCGTGCCGGTCTTCTCTGAGGAATACTGGCGCATCGTGGAAAACTACATGGCGAACATGGCCGCGCGCGGCATCAACACCGTGCTCACGCCCATCCACACCCCGCCGCTGGATACCCGCGTCGGCGGCGAGCGGCCCACCGTGCAGCTGGTGGACGTGTTCTGCGACGGCGGCAAGTGGTCCTTCGGCTTTGAGAAGCTGGACCGTTGGGTGGAGACCGCCCGCCGCGCCGGCATCGAGTATTTCGAGATGGCTCACTTCTTCACCCAGTGGGGTGCGCGCTTCGCGCCGAAGATCGTCGCCCGCGTGGACGGCGAGCGCCGCCGCGTCTTCGGCTGGGACACGGACGGCACCGGCGAGGAGTACGCCGCCTTCCTGCGCGAATACGTGCCCGCCCTGTGCGCCCGCCTGCGCGCGCTGGGCGTATTCGAGAACTGCTACTTCCACATTTCCGACGAGCCTTCCGCCGACCATCTCGAGGGCTACATCAAGGCCAAGGAGATCGTCAAGCCCCTGCTGGGCGGCGGCGTGATCATCGACGCGCTTTCGGACGTTTCCTTCTACCTCTCCGGCGCGGTGGAGAAGCCTGTGCCCGCCGTCAACCACATCGTCCCCTTCCTGGAGGCGAATGTGCCCGGCCTCTGGTGCTATTACTGCATCGGCCAGAATTACAAGGTGGCCAACATCTTCATCGGCATGCCCTCCTACCGCAACCGCGTCTACGCCGAGATGCTCTACAAGTACGACATCGAGGGCATCCTCCAGTGGGGCTACAACTTCTGGTACGCCCAGTATTCCGATTACCAGATCAACCCCTTCATCGATACCGAGAGCGACGGCTTCTCCCTCTCCGGCGACGCCTTCCAGGTCTATCCCGGCCGCGACGGCGCGCCCGTGGACTCCATCCGCCACATGGTCTCCTTCCAGGCCCTCGAGGATCTGCGCGCTATGCGCCTGCTCGAAAGCCTCGCCGGGCGCGAGGCGGTCCTCGCCCTCATCGACGGCGGCCTGGAGACGGGCGTCACCTTCGACGAGTACCCCCGCAGCGCCCAGTATCTCCTCGACCTGCGTGAGAAGATCAACCGCGAGATCGCCGCGCGGGTGTGACGGCGAGCTGCGCCAGGGATTCCGTCCCCTGGCCCCCTGCTTAAGGGACAATGTCCCTTAAGAATCCTATATTGGGGATTGTCTGGAACACAGAACAAAGCGGTTCCCGCGAAAAGAAATGGGCTCCGGTACCCTTGCGAAAAGGATACCGGAGCCTGTTTTATTGTTTTCCTCAATTGAGGGGTCCGGGGGGAATGATTCCCCCTGGCGGAGGTCCAGGAGGCGGAGCCTCATGGCGCGTTTCCCCGGCGGCGCTGTTTCTACAGCACCTTGTTGAGGAAATCGATGAGGCGGGGGCTCTCCGGGTGATCGAAGAGCTCGTGGGAAGGCTTATCCTCTTCGATCTTGCCCTCGTCGAGGAAGATGGTGCGGGTGGAGACTTCGCGGGCGAAGCGCATTTCGTGGGTGACGATGATCATGGTCATGCCGGTCTTGGCCAGATCGCGCATGACGTCCAGCACCTCGCCGATCATCTCCGGGTCCAGAGCGCTGGTGGGCTCGTCGAAGAGCATGACGTCCGGGTTCATCATCAGGGCGCGCATGATGGCGACGCGCTGCTTCTGTCCGCCGGAGAGCTGGATGGGGTAGGCGCCGACGCGGTCGGCGAGGCCGACGCGGCCGAGGAGCTCCACGGCCTTCTTCTCCGCCTCCTCCTTGGACATGCCCTTGACTTTGATGGGGGCGATGGTCATGTTCTGGAGGATGGTCTTGTGCGGGAAGAGGTTGAAATGCTGGAAGACCATGCCCA
>CACZOT010000167.1 GCA_902782795.1 uncultured Eubacteriales bacterium
CGGCGCTCCACGCTCATGGTCTCCGGCATGGTGAGGATGATGCGATAGCCGCGCGCCGTGGCCACAGAGGCCAGGCCGATGCCCGTGTTGCCGGAGGTCGGCTCGATGATGACGGAATCCGGCCCCAGAAGCCCGCGGGCCTCGGCGTCGTCGATCATGGCGCGGGCGACGCGGTCCTTGACCGAGCCCGCGGGGTTGAAATACTCGAGCTTGGCGACGAGCTTCGCCTTGAGGCCGTATTCTTTCTCGAGGTGGGTCAGTTCCAAAAGCGGGGTGCGGCCGATGAGCTGATCTGCGGAAGTATAGATGTTCGCCATGGTTTTCTTCTCCTTTTTGATCGTTTTTTCAGAGGATGGGGCGGGAGGAGGGACATCGACATCGCTGATCCATGCGGCTTCCCCCTCTCCAGTTATTTACCGACTTATTCCGTAGGTTGATAGTATTATATTCCTGTGAGAGGCCCATGTCAACCCCTCTGGGAAACTTTTTTTCGGTGCGGGACGTCTCAGGTCCAAAATCGAACAAACTGTAGAAAAACTGTAAACAGACGCTTTTCCGAATGGAAAAGCCGGAAAACTGGTGTATAATGGCGAAAACGACCGGAAGGGAGGAGCGGGACGTGAAAAGAAGGCTCGGTGCGGCGCTGCTGGCCCTCGCGTTCGCGCTGGCGGTCTGCTGCTCGGTGGCGTGCTTGAGCGCGCACATCGGGCATTGCTGCGCGGGTCCGGCCTGCGAACAGTGTCCCGCGCTCCTGGCCTATCTGCGCCTGTTCGACGACGCCCTGCCCGCGGCGGCTGGCCTGGCGCTGGCGTTCGCGGGGCTCGCCTTCGCGAGAGAAGGCCGCGGGCCTCGCCTCGTCCTCGCGCGCCGCACTCCCGTGCGCGACGGCGTCCAGCTCAACGATTGACGCGTTTTCTTTTCCACGCCCACAAAGGATCGATATGGAAAGGAAACGAATATGATCGCGATTGAAGGCCTTCGCAAACAATTCGCGGATGGGACGGCCATCTCCTACCGCGATACGGTTTTCGAGGATGGCAAAACGTACGTGCTCCTGGGCGCTTCGGGCTGCGGGAAATCCACGCTGCTGAACATGATCGCGGGCGTGCTCTCGCCGAGCGAGGGACGCGTGCTCATCGACGGGCGGGACATGGCCGCCGCCTCCCAGCGGGAGCGCGACGCCTTCCGCATCGCCAACATCGGCTATGTGTTCCAGGATTTCAAGCTCCTGGAGGATATGACCGTGGCGGACAATATCGACGTGCTGCGCCTGGAGCGGATCGACACCTCCGGCCAGGACGAGCTTCTGCGCCATTTCGGCATCCTCGGCCTGAAGAAGCGCCGGGCGCGCACCCTCTCCGGCGGCGAGAAGCAGCGCGTGGCCGTGGCGCGGGCCCTGGTGAAAAAACCGCGCATCATTCTCGCGGACGAGCCCACGGGCAACCTGAACTTCGCCGTGGGGCGGGCCATCGTGGATGAGCTGCTGGGCGCGGCAAAGGGAAACACGCTCCTGTGCGTCACGCACGACGAGCGCCTCGCGCCGCTGTTCGACGAGGTCCTCAATATGAACGGGATCGCCTCCGCGGAAGGAGGCGAGGGCTGATGCTGCGGTTCGCTCTGAAAAACATGGCCGTGCGCCGCGCGCGCATGGCGCTCGTGCTCCTCTCCATCGTGGTCTCCGCGAGCGTGGGGCTGCTGGCCTACAACGTCTCCATGCAGGTGAGCGAGGGCATCGTCTCCACCGCCGCCTATTTTGATCTCATCATCGGCCCGGCCGGCAGCAGCACGCAACTGGCCATGAACACCATGTTCTTCGTGGACGAGCCCCTGGGCACGATCCCCTACGAATACGTGGAGGAGATCGGGCAAAGCGGCCTGGCCAACGAGGTCGTACCCGTCGCGATGGGGGACAGCTTCAACGCGGCGCGCGTCGTGGGCACCACACCGGCGCTGCTCTCGGACAAACCCCTGCGCGCTGGCGAGATGTTCGCCGAGCCCCTGGAGGCGGTCGTCGGGGCGGCGGTCGCGGAGCGCTACGGCCTCGCGCCGGGCTCCTCCATCGTCACCAGCCACGGCCTCTCCGGCGCGGGCGCGGAGCACGGCGCCACGCCGCTGACGGTCACGGGCGTCCTCAAAAAGACCGGCACGGCCTACGACAACCAGGTCTTCACCTCCCTGGAGACCATCTGGCAGGTGCACGGCGGCGGGGAATCCCACGAAGAGCACGAGGACCACGACCACGCCGAGGGCGAGGTCTGCGCCATCCTCGTGCGCAGCAAGAGCTTCGCCGATTACTATCGCCTGAGCGAGTATTACGGAGCGAACGCGCAGCTCCTTTGCATCAACCCTGCGACCGTGCTGCGCGGTGTGCTGGAGCAGGTCGATCTCTCCACGAAAATCGTCTATCTCCTTTCGGGCGTCATCCTCGCCATGAACATCCTCGTCATCTCCGTGATCACGCTGCTGAACATGGTGGACGCGAAAAAAGAGGTCGCGCTCATGCGGCTGATCGGCATCGGCATGCGGCGCGTGGCGCTTTTGTACCTGCTGGAAAACGGCATCCTCGGTCTTCTGGCGACCGCGCTCAGCTTCCTCCTGGCGCACGCGTGCCTGGGGCTTTTGGGGTCCTTCGCGGCGGGTATGGGCATCGTGCTGGGGGCGGGCAAGGTCTACGCCCTGGAATTCGCCATCCTGGCGGCGGTGTTCGTCATCAATATCATCCCCACGACGGTCTGCATCTTCAGCATGGCCAGAAAGGACGGTGTTTCCCAGTGAAAACGCTCTATCGCGCGCTCGGCGCGCTCCTGTGCCTGGCCTGCCTGGCCGGGGCGCTCTCCGGCTGCGGTGGCGGGAACGCTTCCGCCGAGGCGGTGACGCTCAAATTCTCCACCGGCGCGAGCATCGAGGAGATCCGCTCCCTGAACGGGAAAAAGGTCGCCATCACGGGCTATATGGCCACGCTTTCTCCCATCAGCGGCAAGTACATCTACCTCATGAATATGCCCTACCAGAGCTGCCCGTACTGCATCCCCAACACCACGGAGCTGGCCAACACCATGGCGGTCTACGCTCCGGACGGCAAGACCTTCGCCTACACGGACCAGGCCATCCGCGTCACAGGCACGGTGCAGGTGGGGGACAACACGGACGAGTTCGGCTACGTCTCCAATTACCGCATCGTCAACGCCACCTGCGAGATCGTCGATCTGGCCAACGTCTCCGAGCAGTACGCCCTCTGGCAGACCATCGCCGCGGACGGCGTGGTGGCGGAGATCAACTCCATGTTCGACTATCTGCATTTCGTCAGCCAGTGGACCGAGTACACCTCCTCCTACGTGGATGAGAACGGCGTGGAGGTGCCCTACAGCCTCTATCCCGGCGACGCGGAGAATTACCTCGCCGATACCGGCCCCTACGGGTACGCCGCCAAGGCCGCGGAGGGGTATTTCCCGGGGCTGGTGGGCCGCCTGCGGGCCATCAGCGCGACGGAATTGGAGGACCTCGTCGCCATCGTCGAGGCCGCCCACGGCGCCGAGCAGGCCGCCCGCGCCGAGCTGGCGAACGGCAACTATTCCTACGACCAGGAGGCCGACTGCTACCATCTCACCAATTCCCAGGCCCTGTACGACCGCTGGTTCGAGCTCTATACCCAGTTCTCCAACTGGCTCGCCAAGTGGGAGGTGTAGCGGCCGCTTTGGGGCGCTGTTCCCGGGTCCGGGCAGAGGGATTCGTCCCCTCAAGAATCCCGGTATTGGGGAGAAGAATCCCATCGAAACGGCGTTTTTCCCGCAGCAAAGAGGCTCCGGTATCCAAGGGACGGATACCGGAGCCTTTTTCTGGCATAGCCCGTCCTAAGAAGGGCCGCCGGCGGGAAGGCGGACCATCGCCTCTGCTTGCGGAAATAACATCCCTCCCGTATAATAACGGCAGGGGGGATGGGCATGGAATGGACGCTCGCCAGGGAAGAGGACGCGCTCTCCTGCGCGCTGGACATCGGCGAAGCGATGCTCGGCGCGGGCGCGGAGATCTACCGCGTGGAGGACACCATCGGCCGCGTGTGCCGGGCCTACGGCCTGGAGCGCGTGGACACCTTCGCCATCCCCAACACCCTCCTGGTCACGGTGCGCGCGCCAAGCGGCCGCGCCTTCACCCAGACGCGGCGCCTGCACGAGAGCAGCATCAATCTGGGCCTGGTGAACCGCCTGAACCAGCTTTCGCGCGATATCTGCCGCGCGCCGCTCCCGCCGGAGGAGGTGCGCGCGCGCCTTGCAGCCGAGACGGCCCCGCGCCGGGAGAGGCCGATCGTTCGCGTTCTGGCGTACATCGCCTGCACGGCGGGCTTTTCCCTGTTTTTCGGCTCCTCCTGGGGGGACGCCCTGGCCTCGGCCTGCGGCGCGCTGATCATCCTGGCCTCGCAGACGTGGCTGCGGCGCGCGCGGGTGAACCATATCCTTGCGTGCGTGTTCTGCGCGGCAGCCGCGGCCGCGTGCGCGTTTTTCTTCGTAAGGCTGGGCGTGGCGCAGCATGTGGACCGCATCGTCATCGGGGATATCATGCTGCTCATCCCCGGCGTGGAGCTGACCAACAGCATGCGCGACATGATGGCCGGAGATATCATCGCGGCGTTGATGCATCTGTTCGAGGCGCTGTTCATCGCGGTGGGCATCGCCGTGGGAGCGGCGGGCATCCTCGCGCTGCTGGGAGGTGTCATAGGATGAATCCGATCTGGCAGACGCTCCTCGCGGCGGTGTGCACGTGGGGCTTCGCGTATCTGTTCGGCATGCGCGGACGGCATCTGCCCGTGTGCGCCGTGGCGGGCGGGCTGGTCTGGGCGGCGTATCTGCTCGCGGGGCTGGCGCAGGACAACTACCTCTTCAGCAATTTCTGCGCCGCGGCCGTGGGCACGCTGATCGCCGAGACCTGCGCGCGGCTGTTCCAGTGCACGGCCACG
The DNA here is from genome assembly GCA_902782795.1 of uncultured Eubacteriales bacterium. GTDB lineage: Bacteria > Bacillota > Clostridia > Christensenellales > Aristaeellaceae > UBA1224. Next base: position 4,952 of record CACZOT010000167.1, read on the forward strand.
TCCTTCCTCGTGCCGGCAGTGATCCCGCTTATCCCCGGCGGCGCGCTCTTTTACACCATGGAGGCCTTCGTGCGCGGCGACCGGGCCGCGGCGGGGGAGTACGCCATCCAGGCCGCGGCGATCGCGGGGGTGATCGCCGTGGGCGTGTATATCGTTTCCTCGCTGTTCCGCTACATCCGCCCCCGGGCGAAAGACAGGCAAACGGAGGTCTGACAGGCATGGAAAGGGAACTCGTCATCGGCTACTATGGCAACGGCAAGAGCACGAACCGGTACCATCTGCCCTTCCTCATCCGCCGCAAGGGGAAGATCCGCGTGAAGACCATCTACGCGCGCACCCTGCGCGAGGATTGGCCCCGCTGGCCCGGCGCGGAGTATACGAGCGATCCACGCGTCCTCTTGGATGACCCGGAGATCGACGTCGTGGTGGTGACGACGCCCGCGGGCGCGCACTTCGAGGCGGCCAAGGCTGTTCTGGAGGCGGGGAAGAACTGCGTGCTGGAGAAGCCCTTCGCCCAATCCGCCCAGGAGGCGCGCAACCTGTTCGCCCACGCACATGAAAAGGGACTTATGCTCCAGTGCTACCAGAACCGCCGCTTCGACAGCGATTTCCTCACCGCCCAGAGGGTGATCGAATCCGGCGTGCTGGGCGATCTCCAGGAAGTGGAGATGCACTACGACTACTACCGCCCGGAGATCCCCGAAAAGATCGATTGGTTCTCCCGCAGGGAATCCTATCTCTACAACCACGCCTGCCACACGCTGGACCAGGTCCTCTCCTATTTCGGCAAGCCGGAGCGCGTCGTGTACGACGTGCGCCAGCTCCTGGGCGAGGGCCGCATGAACGATTATTTCGATCTGGATCTCTTCTACGGCCGGGTGAAGGTCTCCGTCAAATCCAGCTACTTCCGTGTCAAGGAGCGGCCCAGCTTCGTGCTGTACGGCTCGCGCGGCATGTTCGTCAAGCAGGAGAAGGACCGCCAGGAGGCGGATCTCAAGAAGTTCTACCTGCCGGACCGGGCGGATTTCGGCCTCGATCTGCCCGAGCACTACGGCACCCTCACCTACTACGATACCGAGGGCCGCTACCACGAGGAAAAGGTGCCCTCGGAAGTGGGCGATTACGGCCGCTATTACGACGCCCTTTACGAGACCCTCGTGCACGGCGCGCCGCAGCTCGTCACCGAGGAGCAGACCCTTTTGCAGATGGACCTGCTGGAGGAAGGAATCCGCGGCCTGCGCTGACAGGACGGATTGCTCGGGATTATGGGAGGAGGGGGATTGAACGGGCCGGAACTCTATCGGAAGCTGGGAATGCTGACAAAAGACAGGGAAAAGTGGAAGGAGAGCATTCCTTACGTTTCGGCTCTTCTTGCCTCAGAATCCGTAAAGATCCAGGCGAAGGCGCTATGGCTCCTCGGCGAGATGGGGTTGGCATATCCGCTGCCTGTGCGGGAGGCGGTCCCGGCTGTCGCGTCCTTCTGCGACAGCCCTATCCCGCTTTTGCGGGAGCGCGCGCTCAATGCCCTCGGCAGGATCGGGCGGGGAGACTTCCAGGCGATTGCGCCGTATTGGGAAAGGCTGTTTCGTTTCGCAGCCGATGCGGAAGCGAAGGTCAGGCTGAGCTTTATCTGGGCGTCGGAAAACATCGCCGCGAATACGCCGGATCCCTATGGGGATTATCTGGCCGTGTTTGAAGAGCTCCTGCGCGACGCGGATGATAAGGTCAGGATGGAAGCGCCGGAGATCTTCCGGGTTGTCGGAAAGCGAAGACCGGAAATGGTCAGACCGTATTTGGAGCTGCTGCGAACCATATCGGAAACTGACGATAACCGCGTGGTAAGGATCCACTGTCTGGGCGCGATAAAGGCAACGGAACAAAAGTAGACGGATTTCCGTTTGGGGCGCGAAAGCGCACAAAGAGACGCGGGCACATTCGGTCCGCGTCTCTTTGCGCTCAGGGCTCCATCACGGCGCGGAGGACGCGCCCGTGTTCGCCGGCCGGATCGCCGTCGTAGCAGATGAGCGATTTCCACAGCGCCCAGGCCTTGGCGCGCAGGATCATACCCTCGTCCAGCCCGGCGAGGAACTCCCGCCGCGCCTCGGGGCCAAGGAACGTCCAGGCGAGGACGTAATCACAGGCGGGATCGCCCACGCCGCTGGTGCCGAAATCGATGAGGGCGAAGAGCCGTCCCTCCCGCACGAGCATATTCCCGACGGCCACGTCCCCGTGCAGCCACACGGGCGGGCCGGAGTAGCGCGCGGCGACGGCTTCCTCCCAGAGGCGCGCCATCGCCTCCACGGGCAGGGAGCCGCGCCACCGCTCGAGTGCGGCGTAGGTCTCGCCCGCGTAAACCTCAGGCGGGCAGCCGCGGTAAAAATTGGCCTTTCCCGCCGCGGCGATGGGGGAGACAGGCGCGGCCTGCAGCTGCGCGAGGGCGTGGCGCACGTCCCGCGCCAGATGGACCTCCGCGCTTTCGGGCACGTTCCTTCTGGTGACAGTCTCCCCAGGCAGATATGCGTTGACGGTCCATGGAGCGGGGAAGAGGTCGTCCGGTTCGACGCTGGCCACGCACACGGGTATGCGCACATCCAGGTAGGGCTGCAGCGTTTGCAGGCAGTAGATCTCGGTGGGGATATGGGAGACGTATTCCGGATCGCTGGGCAGGCGCACGGTGAGCGTGTCGCCGAGGCGGAAGGTGCGGTTGTCGTGCCCCATGGGCTGCATCGGCCGGATGGGCAGGCCGGCCCACTGGGGAAAGTGCCGCTCCACGAGACGAGCGGCCAGGGCGGCATCCAGAGGGAATTTGTACATGGGGCCCTCCTGTAAAAAAAGCCTTGGCTGGTTGGCCAAGGCTTGGGTTGGCGGTTCGCGGTCAGACGGTGCCTTCGGGGGCGTAGAGGATGCGGCCGCAGTTGTCGCACTCGACGATCTCATCGCCCGCGGAGATGCGGCGCAGCACGGCGCTCGCCAGGGCCATGTTGCAGCCGGAGCACTGCCCGTTGATGAGCTTGGCGACCGGCGGCACACAGTGCTGACGGATGGATTTGTAGCGCTCGAGCAAGGCCGGGTCCACGGCTTTGCCGGCGGCGTCCACCTTGGCCTTGAGGCCCTTGAGCGTCTCGCTGTCGCGCTTGAACTCGGTATCGTAGACGGCCTTGAGCTGGTCGTACTCCTGCTTGCTCTTGGCGGCCTTGGTGCGGATCTCCTTCTGCTGGCGGTCGCGCGTTTCGGCGTCGCGGCGCATCTTCTGCAGCTCCTGCTCGCATTTGGAGAGCGCGTCGGTGAGGCGCTGCGCTTCCTCGATGAGTCCCTCGAGCTCGGCCACGGAGTCCTCCTGGGCTTCGGCGAGCTCGCCGGCGAGCTCCTGCATGGACGCGGACAGCTTTTCGTATTCCGCGCGCGCTGCTTCCAGACGCTCAGCCATGGAGGCGACCTCCGCCTCCACCTTCTTCATATTGTTCTGCTGCTCGAGTATGAAGTTGCGCAGCTGCAGGAGCCGAACGCGGTTCGGCGCCTTGCGCATCTCGTTTTCGAAGCGCTCCGCCTCCATATCGGTTTGCGTATAATTCCACAATTGATCCAGCTGCACGTTACATATCCTCCTTAAGCGCCCAGGGCGCGTACTGGCTGACGAAAAACTCCACATTCCATTGTAGCATATCCGCGCGCTCCTGTAAACAGGCGGCGAGACGGGAAAGCACGGGCCGCTCCGTGGCGAAATGCCCAGCCTCGAGCGCGCACAGGCCGTTTTCCAGGGCGGAAAGGGCGTCGTGATGGCTGATCTCCCCGGTGAGGATGGCCCCCGCGCCGAGGCGCAGCGCCTCGCGCCAGAAATCGCCCGCGGAACCGGGAGCGACGGCGAGACGGCCGATCTTCCGGCCGGCCGAGCCGTAGGGGCGAACGCTCGCGCCGAGCGTCTCCTGCGCCAGAGCGGAAAGCGCTTCGAGCGTCATGGGCGCGGGCAGATCTCCCGCGCGCAAAAATCCCTCCGCCCCCGTCTCCACGTTCCGGAGGGAGAAGGCGGCGGCGAGAGTATCCGCGACGCCGCCGGGAGCGCGGTCCAGGCAGGTGTGCGAGGCGATGTAGGCGATGTCGGAGCGCACCATCTCGCACAGGAGCGCGGCCTCGGGGTCGTCCTCGCAGAGGTTCTTCCGGCCCCGGAAGAGGATGGGGTGGTGGGCGATGATCAGCTCCGCGCGGCGCTGTTTCGCCTCGGCGAGCGTCTCACGGGTGAGATCCAGCGTGATGAACACGCGCGAGACCTCCGCGCCTGAACGCCCGGCCAAGAGACCGACGTTGTCCCACTCCTCGGCGGTCGCAAAGGGGGCGAGGGCGTCCATCTCGCTCAGAAAATCAGCTACCTTGGGGCGCATCGTTCCGCCTCCTCCCAAACGGCAATCTCCGCGCGCAGTTCCCCGGCGCGGGCGGGGTCGGCCCCCTCCGCGCCGGCAAGCGCCTTGCGGGCGACCCGCAGGCGAAACTGGGCGAAGGAGAAAAAGAGCGGCCCGCCCCGCTTGAGGAGCACGGGCCCGCAGGCCAGCTCCATGGGGCTGTAGGCGGCGGAGCCTTTTTCCGCCGCGATGATGACATAATGCCGCCGTCCGGCGCGCGCGATAGCCTCGTCGGCGACGCGGTATCCGTTTTCCACAAGAAAGGCGCGCAGGATGTGCGCGTCCAGATTGGGCTGGAGGACGAGCCGCGCTTCGCCGAGAGCGGCCCATCCCCCGGACAGGATGTGCATGATGGTGGCCGTGCCCATGCCGGCGATCACGGCGCAGTCCACAGGCCCGGCGAGGGCTTGCGCGCCGTCGCCCACGGCGAAGGAGGCGCGGCTCTCGAGCCCGAGCTCCCTGAGAAGGCGGCGCGCCTTCTCCAGGGAAGGGGCGCTGATATCGCACAGCTGCACGCGCGTCCCGGCGTCCCGCTGCAAAAGCCGCGCGGCCAGGTAGCCGTGGTCGCAGCCGATATCGGCCGCGCGTGAGCCGGCGGGGACCATGCCCGCGATGGCGGAGAGGCGCTCGTCCAGGAGGACGGCGCCGTTCAGAACCTGCGAGCCCATCAGTCCAGGGAATCCTTGAGCTTGCGGGAGCGGCTCGGATGGCGCAGCTTGCGCAGGGCCTTGGCCTCGATCTGGCGGATGCGCTCGCGGGTGACGTGGAAATACTTGCCGACTTCCTCCAGGGTGCGGGCGCGGCCGTCCTCCAGGCCGAAGCGGAGCTTGAGGACCTTCTCCTCGCGCGGGGTGAGCGTGGACAGGACGCCCATGAGCTGTTCCTTGAGCATGGTGAAGGCGGCGGCGTCGGCGGGTGCGGGGGTATCGTCGTCGGCGATGAAATCGCCCAGATGGCTGTCCTCCTCCTCGCCGATCGGGGTCTCGAGCGAGA
>CACZOT010000168.1 GCA_902782795.1 uncultured Eubacteriales bacterium
CGGCCGTCACGGGCGCGCCGCCGATCATGATCTTGACCTTGTCGCGGATGCCCGCTTCCTCGGCGGCCTTGACCACGTCCGCCATGACGCTCATGGTGGTGGTGAGCAGGGCGGAGCAGCAGATGATCTGGCAGTTCTGCTCGATGGCGGTCTGGATGAAGGTCTCCGGGGCGACGTCCGTGCCCAGGTCGACCACCTCCAGGCCCTTGCCCTCCATCATCATCTTGACCAGGTTCTTGCCGATATCGTGCAAATCTCCCTGCACGGTGCCGATGCACACCTTGCCCGAGGCCTTCACGCCTTCGGCGGCCAGATACGGCTTGAGCAGGCTCGCGCCCATGTTCATGGCGCGCGCAGCCACCAGGACCTCCGGGACGAACACCTCGTTGTTTTTGAACTTTTCTCCGATCACGTTCATGCCGTCGAGCAGGCCCTCGTTCAGGATCTGCTGGGCGGGGATGCCCGCGTCCAGCGCTTCCTGCACCATGGCCTTGACATCGCGGGCCTTGCCGGCCTGCAGCTTCAAAGAGATCTCATGCAGATCCATAGACGTACGTCCTCCCTCGATGTTGAATCGACCTCACAGTTGCAGTATAATAAAACTGCGCCGAGATGAATTGTAATTTTGTACGGGAATTTGGAGTAATCTACGAGGATGCCATGGAGAGAGGAATTTTCGCCCTGATCCCGGAGGAGAGGCTGCGGGATATTCTGCAGACGCTGCACGAGTGCAGCGACCTGCCCGTGCGCCTCCTGGACGAGGCGGGGCGGGAGCTGGCCGCCTTCGGGGAGAGCGCGCGCTACTGCGCGGTGCTCAAGGAGCACGTCTTCCGCACGGGAGAGTGCGTGGAGGTGCACAGGCGGGCGGGCGAGCATTCGCGCCGCCTGGGGGAGGCGTACATCTTTTCCTGCCATGCCAGCCTCAACCACATCGCCTTTCCGCTCATCGACCGGGACGAGCTGCTGGGGAGCATCCTTATCGGGCCGTTCCTCATGGACGCGCCGGATTCCACCCTGGTGGGCTCGCTCCTGGAGGAGCATCCCCTGCCGTCGGGCACGGCGCTGGAGCTCTTCGAGGAGACGCAGTCGATCCCCGTGGTGGCCCCGAGGCGGGTGACGAGCCTGAGCCGCCTGGTGGACCATCTCCTCTCGCCGCTCCTGCCGGGCGAGCGGGCCTCGCTCCTGCTGGCGCGGGAGAAGCTCTCCCAGCAGTCGCTGATCAACGAGACCATTCAGCGCTACAAGGAGCAGGAGGTGCCCGAGGGCAGCTACGAGTATTTCCACGAGAAGGAAGGGCTGCTCCTGGCGCGCGCCAAGGCGGGCGATACCCAGGAGGCAAAGGCGCTGCTGGTGGAGCTGATGGGCTACGCGCTCATGGACGGCGGCGGCGCGGATCTCAAACTGCGGGCCATGGAGCTGACCACGCTGCTCTCCCGCGTGGCCATGGACGGCGGCGCCAAGGCGGAGAGCGTGCATCTGCTCGCGGAGCGGTTCCTGGCCATGATGCAGGAGGAGAAGAATTTCGAAAACGTCTGCCTCCTGGCCCAGGAAGCGCTGGTGAGCTTCGTGGAGGCCATGTACAGCGCCCAGGACAAGGGCAATCCCTACGTGCGCCGGGCCCTGCGGACCATGTCCCGGCATTTTTACCAGCCCCTGACCGTGGCCTCCGTGGCCGCGGAGGTGGGTCTGAGCGCCAACTATTTTTCCAGCCTTTTCCGCCGCGTCGTGGGAGAGAGCTTTTCTGACCGGCTCAACCGCGTCCGCATCGAGGAGGGCAAGCGCCTCCTCCTCGCCACCGACGATCCCATCGCCCAGATCGCCGTGTCCATCGGCTTTTCCGACCAGAGCTACTTTTGCAAGGTCTTCCGCCGCTATGTCGGCGTCAGCCCCGGGCGGTTCCGGGCGTGAGCCGCGCCGCGCCGGGGTACGCCAGGCAGGGGACAGCGCCTCCTGGACCTCCGGCAGAGGGCTCTGCCCTCTGCGCTCCCGCCAGGGGGAATGATTCCCCCTGGACCCCTCACTTGGGGGATTTCATAAACAACTGCCCCTGGCATCCTATTCCGAGGGCGCCTGAGCCCGAATTCTTTTCGAGAGAATCACTTTGTGATGTCTTCCTCAAATCCCCCAATATGGGCTTAAGGGACAAAGTCCCTTAAGCAGGGGTTCAGGGGACAGCGTCTCCCCTGGCGTATCCTCGCAAAAACCGTAGACATTTCCCATTGACAGGCCTTTCCGGCCGGTGGTACGATGCAGACAGACCAAACACGCGGAGGAAAAGGATTTATATGGAAATATCTCAGAAGGACCGCGGCATCCTGCGGGAGCTGGCGAAAAAGCAGATGGAGCTGGCCATGTCCGAGCGCAACCGCCGTCTGTACGAGGAATGGGCCGCCTACGGAAAGAGCAAGGTGCCGGCCCGGCCGATGGTGACGGTGGAATTGTGGACGTTCGCGGAGCAGGTCCTGACGCCGCTGCTGGAGTGCGAGGGCGAGCGGGCCCGGGCGATCGAATCGCGCATGCGCTCCCCGATGGTGAACTTCACCCTCTTCGAGGACGATTCCCTCGTGCCGGACTATTACGCCGTTTCGCTGCGCCGTTCCTTCCGGCCCTGGGGGCTGGAGGTGCGCCGCAAGGAGACCGGCGGCGTGGGGCATCATTTCATCCCCTACCTGCACGTGCTCGAGGATGACGATTGGCAGCTGGGCCCCTCGGTCTACGGCTTCGACGAGGAGGCGACCGAGCGCGAGGTCGCCGAAATGCAGGATCTCTTCGGGGACATCCTGCCCGTGGTGCGCAAGGAATCCTGCCTGGGCGCGTGCATGACGCAGGACATCGTCCACATCATGGACATGCAGGAGATGTACGTCTCCATGATCACCGAGGACGACCGCTTCCTGGCCATGATCGAGCGGCTGACGGACGATTACCTCGCCTATTTCGATTCCCTGGAAAAGAGCGGACTTTTGCGCACGGCGGCGCGCATGCAGCACCTGGGCCAGGGCAGCTACTGCTTCACCGACGAATTCGAGGACGACCGCCCCGGCGCAGCCCTCAAGGATCTCTGGCTCTACACCGATTCGCAGGAGACCTCCGGCGTTTCGCCCGAGATGTACAAAGAACTCGTATTTCCCAGCTACAAGCGCCTCATGGAGCGCTTTGGCCTCGTCTCCTACGGCTGCTGCGAGCCGGTCAACGCCATCTGGGACGATTGCCTCTCCCAGGTGAAGAACCTGCGCAAGGTCTCCGTGTCCGCCTGGTGCGACGAGGAGTTCATGGGCGAGAGGCTGCGCGGCACGGGCATCACCTACCTGCGCAAGCCCCCGGCGACCATCCTGGGCATGGACACGCCCGTCCTCGACGAGGAGGAGACCCTCAAGTGCTTCCGCAAGACGGCGAAGGCCGCCCGCGGCTGCAAGCTGGAGATCCCCCAGAGGGACGTGTACCGCGTCGGCCACAGCGCCGAAAAAGTGCGCCGCTATGTCGAACTCGCCCGACAGGGCCTCGAGGACTGGCGGCCCTGACGCGGACCGCCTGCCTTGGCTGTGGGTACGCCAGGGACGCTGCCCCTGGCCCCAGCTTCAAGGCCGATGGCCCTTGAGAAACCCGCCTTGGGGGTTCAATTTGCATAAGCCAAATCGTTCTTCCAATATATCAGCAGGCTCCGGTACCCTGTCGGGAGGATACCGGAGCCAATTATTTATGAAGTCCCCCCAGTGGGGGCCCAGGGGAATCATTCCCCCTGGCAGAGCTCCAGGAGGCAGAGCCTCCTGGAAACAGCGCAGAATGCCACCCCGCGCTCACGCCAGCATGGCCAGGCATCCCCGCAGGAGCCGCCCCTCCGGGTCGTTGAAGTGGTTGCCGGGATTGCGCTCAGCGATCACGCGCGCGCCGGCCTCCCGCAGGAGGTCCTCGGCGAGGCGGGTGCGCTCCTCCACGCAGGCGAGGCGCTGGTTGCGCGTGCGCGCCTCGGCGTCCCCAAGGGAGAGATAGACCGCCTTGCCCGCGGCGCGCGAGGCCGTCCGGCGCAGGTATCCGTCGAATCCGTCGAACCAGAGCGAGCCGGACACCGAGGCCGCCCCGGAAAAGAGATCCGTCTCCAGAAAAGCCCAGAGGGCGAAGAGCCCCGCCAGCGAGTATCCGGCGATCAGGCGCGGGCACGGGCCCAGCGCGGCGGCCGCCTCGGCGCGGGGGAGAAGGTCTTCGGCCAGGAGGCGCAGGAGGGCGGGGCCGTCCCCGGCGAAATCCCCGCCGCCGCGGAAGCAGGCCGGCGCGGGCCAAGGCGAGAGATCGCGGTTCCAGTCCGCAACCGTAACGGCGAGCAGGGCGACGTCCGCCGGGAGCTCGCGGGCGAGGCGGTCCCGCTCGCCGGGCTCGCCGAAGAGCCAGAGGGCGGCGCGGGCCGCTCCTTCCGGCGCGAGGACGGAAACAGAACCTTTCTCGAAGGGGAAAGCGATCGGCTGCTTCATGGCGCGGGCCTCCTTGGCGGGATCGGATGGATACAGTATACCGCCTCCGGGCCGATCGCGCCAGCCCTGTTTTACGGATCCATAAGCGCGCGGATCTCCCGCTCTCCCAGCTCCGGATGCAACGCGCGGTTCACGCCCGCGGCCAGCATGGAGGCGGCCTCGGCCACGAGGGAATCCACCTCGCGCGGCGTGACGATCATCTCGCCCATGGAGCTGTTCAGCAGCTCGCGGGCGAGGTTGTCCAGCGCCTCCTCGTGCTGGTCGCCCTCGCCGCCGGAGAGGAGATCCATCGCGTCGCGCACGATGGTGGCCGCGTGCACCACCATGGGCACGCCGAGAGCGATCACCGGCACGCCGAGGCTCTCCCGGTCCAGGGCGCGGCGGCGGTTGCCCACGCCCGAGCCGGGCTGGATGCCCGCGTCGCTGAGCTGGATGGTCGCGCCGAGGTGGGAACACTCGCGCGCGGAGAGGGCGTCCACGGCGATCACCGCGCGCGGGCGCACCGTCTCGACCGCGCCGAGGACCAGCTCCACCGTCTCCAGGCCCGTCATGCCCAGGACGCCCGGGGCCACGGCGCAGACCGAGCGCATGCGCTCGTCCACGGCCTGAGGCAGTTCCCGAAACATGTGGCGCGTGACGAGCGTGCGGTCCACCGTGAGCGGGCCGAGGCTGTCCGGCGTCACCTGGCGGTTGCCCAGGCCGATCACGAGGATGGGCTCGCGCGGGTCCTCGCAGGGCGGCAGGAGCCGCGCCAGCTCCTCGCCCAGCACCGCCGAGGCCGAGGCGCGCAGCAGGGCGTCGCGCGCGCGGCCCTGGGGAAAGGTGATGGTGATGTAGGAGCCCATGCGCTTGCCCAGGAGCTTTTCGCCCTCCGGATCGGCGATCAGGACCTCGGTGACGCTGACGTCGCCCTCCTCCCAGGTGTTGACCTGCACGCCGGGCAGGCTGTCCGCGTTGTGGGCGCGGAAGGATTCCATGGCAAGGTCTGTGCGGATCTGGCGCATGCGCGCACCTCCCTGTGGCGTTTTCCTCCAGTATGCCGCGGGAAAGGAAGAATGATACATGGCGGGGCGGGACGACCCGCAGGGCGGTTCGCAGCCGATGTGGAGGGAGGGACGCGAAGCGTGCCGACTAGCCCGGGCGATTTCGAGCGAAGCGAGAACATGCCGGGCGTAGCTGCGGAGCGCGCGCAGGGCGGTTCGCAGCCGATGTGGAGGGAGGGACGCGAAGCGTGCCGACTAGCTCGGGCAATTTCGAGCGAAGCGAGAACATGCCGGGCGTAGCTGCGGAGCGCGCGCAGGGCGGTCCGCAGCCGAAACCTTTACAGGAAATGCCCTCTGGCGTCTTGATTCCCGCGCCGGGGAAGGATATAATAGAAGATGAAGGGGCCTGCCATGGGCGGGCCGCGCAAACAAGCGAACCGAAGAAAGGGAGATGTATCTATGGCGAAGGTCACTTCTACCGAGATGTTCAAGAAGGCCTACAACGGCGGCTACGCCATCGGCGCCTTCAACGTCAACAATATGGAGATTATCCAGGGCATCACCGAGGCCGTGATCGAGGAGAAGGCTCCCCTGATCCTGCAGGTGTCCTCCGGCGCGCGCAAGTACGCCAAGCACGTGTACCTTATGAAGCTCATCGAGGCCGCCATCGCCGACGCGCAGGAGACCGCGGGCTTCGATCTGCCCATCTGCGTGCATCTGGACCACGGCGATTCCTTCGAACTGTGCAAGAGCTGCATCGACGGCGGCTTCACCTCCGTCATGATCGATAAGAGCGGCCTGCCCATCGAGGAGAACATCAAGATCACC
>CACZOT010000169.1 GCA_902782795.1 uncultured Eubacteriales bacterium
AAGACGCTGGAGAGTTTCCCGGAGCGGATGACGCTGCCGGGGAGGTAATGGTCGATGTTGAAATCCACACAGTCGAAGCCTGCCTCGGCGATCATGCCAAAGCCCTTGTCGATGCCGTGGTCGTCCAGGATGGGGGCGGTCTGTACGCTGAGCTTCATGGAAAATGCCTCGCTTTCGATTCTGGCGTTCCGCTTGGGAACCCTCGTCGTGTCTGCCGGCGATTCTTGCGGGAAAGCGTCGGTCAGGGCCCCGTGGGATCCCCGAAGGGATTATACCACACGGCGCCTCCCGCGCGCCACCCCCCCGCCGTTGCGGGAAGCGGGGTTTTGTGGTATGATGTATACAGAAAAATACGCCCTTCGCGCCCTTCGCGGAGCGGGAAAAGGAATCCGAAGAATGATCGATTACAACCAGCTCAATCCCATGCAGCGGGAGGCCGTGCTCTACGGCGAGGGCCCGCTGCTCATCCTCGCTGGCGCGGGCTCGGGCAAGACCCGCGTGCTCACCTACCGCATCGCCCGCCTTCTGGAGATGGGCGTGCCGGCCTGGTCCATCCTCGCCATCACCTTCACCAACAAGGCCGCGCGGGAGATGCGCGAGAGAGTCATGGCGCTCAGCGGCGAATCGGCCGAGGAGGCCTGGATCTCGACGTTCCACTCCGCCTGCGTGCGCATCCTCCGGCGCGACATCGAAAAGCTCGGCTACAAGCGCTCCTTCGCCATCTACGACGAGGACGATTCCATGACCGTGGTCAAAAACGCCATGAAGACGGTGGAGATCAACGACAAGGAGACGCCGCCGCGCTACGTGCGCGCCATCATTTCCGACCGGAAAAACCGCCTGCAATCCGCCGAGGAATGGCTGCGCAGCGCCCGCCCGGACGCCCGCAACGAGAAGATCTTCAAGGTGATGGAGATCTACGACAAGCAGCTCAGGGAGAACAACGCCCTGGATTTTGACGACCTGCTCGTCAAGACGCTGGAGCTGCTCGTGCAGAACCCGCCGGTGCTCGAGGGCTACCGACAGAAGTTCTCGAACATCCTCGTGGACGAGTACCAGGACACCAACCAGGTGCAGTACGAGCTGGTGCGCCTGCTGGTGGGGGAAAAGCGCAACATCTGCGTGGTCGGCGACGACGATCAATCCATCTACGGCTGGCGCGGCGCGGACATCCGCAACATCCTCAATTTCGAAAAGGACTTCAAGGGCTGCAAGGTGGTCAAGCTCGAGCAGAACTACCGCTCCGACGGGAACATCCTGGACGCGGCCAACGCCATCATCGCCCACAACGCCTCCCGCAAGGAGAAGCACCTCTGGACCAAGGCCCAGAAGGGCGACAGGATCCACCTCTACGGCGCCCTGGACGAGCGCGACGAGGCCCATTGGATCTGCATGCAGATGAACGCCCTCAAGCGGCAGGATTTCACCTACGGCGACATGGCCGTGCTCTACCGCACCAACGCCCAGAGCCGCGTCATTGAAGAAGCGCTCGTGCGCTCCGGCATCCCCTACACGGTGTACGGGGGCATGCGCTTCTACGACCGCAAGGAAGTGCGAGATCTCGTGGCCTACCTGCGGGTGCTCAACAACCCGGACGACGACGTCTCCGCCATGCGCGTCCTCAACGAGCCCAAGCGGGGCATCGGCGAGACCACGCAGGAGAAGATCCTCGCCCACGCCCAGCGGGAGGGTATCTCCTTCTTCGCGGCGGTGCTGGATTGGGAAAACATCGGCCTTCCCAAGCGGGCGGCCATGATGGTCGAGGATTTCGCGGGCCAGCTCACGGAGCTGTTCGCCCTGCGCTTCGAGCTGCCCGCCGACGAGCTGGTCAAAAAGCTCCTGGAGATCACCCATTACGAGGATCAGTTCCGCAAGACCAAGTCCGACGAGAACGAAATGCGCCTGCAGAACATCTCCGAATTCCAGGGCGCTGTGGCCCAGTTCACGGAGCAGTATCCCGAGGGCGGCCTCGAGGCCTTCCTGGAGAACGTCGCCCTGGTCACGGATCTGGACAGCATGCAGGGCGCGCGCAGCGCCGTCACCCTCATGACGCTCCACGCCGCCAAGGGCCTGGAGTTCCCGGTGGTGTTCATCGCCGGAATGGAGGAGAACATCTTCCCGACCACGCGCTCCACCTTCGAAGAGCCCCTCATGGAGGAGGAGCGCCGCCTGTGTTACGTGGGCGTCACCCGCGCCATGAAAAAGCTCTTCCTCGTGCACGCCAACACCCGCATGCTCTACGGCGCGCGCAGCGCCAACGCCGCTTCCCGCTTCATCGAGGAGATCCCCGCGGAGCTCATCGATACCGGCCGTCGCGGCGCGGCCTCCGCGCCATCCCACGGCCCGGCGAGCATCCCGCGCCCGCCCCGCCCGCAACGCGCGTCCGTCGGGGGAGAGACCGGCGCGCTGGGCATCCCCGGCCTGAGAAAGGGGTTCGGGAATCCCGCCTCCGCCGCGCCCTTCCCGGGAGCGCCCGCGCCGCAGGCGAAGTTCGTGCCCAGCCAGGCCCGCGCCGTGCAAAAGACCGAGCTCTTCCACGAGGGCGACAGGGTCCTGCACCGGCTCTTCGGCAAGGGCACGGTGGTGGAGATGCGCAACGTGAACGGCTCCGTGCGCGTGGTGATCCGCTTTGACGAGCGCGGCGACAAAATCTTCCCGGCCGACACCGCGCCGGTGGTGAAGATCGCCGAATGAGCGTTGGAAGGGGTGTCTGCGTGAAGCGCCGCGGGCTGTTCATCGTCCAAGGGCTGCCCTGCTCGGGCAAGAGCGCCGTCTCGCGCTTCTTTTGGCGGAACGGGGAACAGTCCGCTTCGTGGACGAGGGCACGGGAGACCATCCCGCGGATGGGGAGTTCCTCGCCCTCGCGCCTGCGGGAACGGTTTCGGAGCGGGAGGAGATCGTCTCCCTGGCCGGCCTTCCTGAAGCCGGGCGCCTGCAAACCCTGTAAAGAGAACCGCGCCGAAGGGAGCGATCGGTCATGAAGCGGGTCATCGTCATCGGCTGCCCGGGCGCGGGCAAGAGCACCTTCTCCCTCGCCCTCGCGCGGGCGACCGGCCTGCCCCTGTTCCACCTGGATCGGATGAACTGGAACGAGGACGGCACGGCCGTGCCCAAACCAGTGTTCCGGGAGCGTCTCGCCCAGGCCATGGCCCGGCCGCGCTGGATCCTCGACGGGAACTACATGGGCACGATGGCCGAGCGCGTGGCCGCGTGCGACGGCGTGTTTTTCCTGGATTACCCGCGGGAAGTCTGCCTGGAGGGAGCCCTGCGGCGGCGCGGGAAGCCCCGGCCGGATCTGCCCTGGGTCGAACCGGAAGGGGAGATCGAGGCGGAGTTTTTGCGCTTTATCGAATCCTTCGCCGAGGAGAGCCGTCCGAAGATCCTGAAGCTGCTGGAGGCGCATCCGGAAAAGGAGAGATTCGTCTTCACGGCCAGAGCCCAGGCGGAGGCGTATCTGGAAAGAATTACAGCCCAAGCGGGAGGCTGCCTATGAGCTTTCGTGAGATCGACATGCGCGCGGACCCGCGCAGCGACCACTTCGCGCACTTTCGCGCTATGGAGGACCCCTTCGTCACCATGACCGTGCCCGTCCGCCTGACGGATTGGCTGCCCCGCGTGAAGGCGGCCGGGTACCCCTTCTTTCTGAGCTTTCAGTACGCCGTCGTGCGCGCGGCGAACCGCGTTCCCGCCCTGCGGCGGCGCATCCGGGGCGAAGGCGCGGTGGAATACGATTTCTGCAACCCTTCGTATACCGTCGCCCTGCCGGACGGCACCTACCGCTACTGCAACGTGCGCGCCGATCTGCCTTTTGAGCGGTATCTGCGCGAGAGCAAGCGCCTCCAGGAGGAGGCCGTGCGCGGCGCGGGCCTGACGGAAGAGGGCGACGTCCAGAGCTATTTCTTCGTCTCCTGCGCGCCGTGGGTCCACTACAGCGCCCTGCAGACGCCACGGCCCGGCGCGGACTTTTCCATCCCCTGCTTCACCTGGGGGAAGTACGCCGTCGAGAAGCGCCCGGCCCTGGAAGACGGCCGCCTCGTGGAGCGGGAGGAGATCACCCTGCCGCTCACCCTTATGGTGAACCACGCCCTCGTGGACGGGCGGCACATCGGGCAGTTTTTCGCCTTCCTGGAGGAGGAATTGCCCGCCATATTCCGGGAAAGCTGATCTTTGGTCCGCAGCAAGATGTGGAAGGAGCTGGCAAGCATGGACGAGATGCGCCGCCTGGTGGACAGGCTCAACGAGACGAGCTACGCTTATTATGTCCTGGACGATCCCATCATCTCCGACGCGGAGTGGGATTCCCTCTACGACCGCCTTCGCGCTTTGGAGGCGGAGACGGGCACGGTCCTGGCCGATTCGCCCACCCGGCGCGTCGGCGGCGATCCTCTGCCCTTTTTCGAGGAGCACCGCCATCTCATCCGCATGCTCTCCATGGACAAGGCCCAGACCGAGCAGGCCCTCTTCGATTGGGCGGCGCGCACGGAAAAATGGGCCGAGCAGGAGGGCGCGCCAAAGCCCAATTACGTCGTCGAGCACAAGTTCGACGGCCTCACCATCTGCCTGACGTACGAAAACGGCGAGCTGAAGCAGGCAGCCACCCGCGGCAACGGCGAGGTGGGCGAGGCCATCCTCCCGCAGGCCAAGACCATCCGCTCCATCCCGCTGACCATCCCCTATAAGGGCAAGATCGAGGTGCGCGGCGAGACATACATGCGTCTGTCCGTCCTGGAGGCCTACAACCGCACCGCCGCCGAGCCCCTCAAGAACGCGCGCAACGGCGCGGCCGGGGCGCTGCGCAATCTCGACCCCGCCGTCACCGCGGCCCGGAAGCTGGACGCCGTGTTCTACGACGTGGGCTACATCGAGGGCCGCTCTTTCACCGACAGCGACGATATGTACGCTTTCCTGCGCGAGAACCGCTTCCCGACGCCCGCCTACCTCGCCAAGGCCGAGACCATCCGCGAGGCCGTGGAGCGCGTGCGGGAGATCGGCGAGAGCCGCGGCGGCCTGGATTACATGATCGACGGCGCCATCATCAAGGTGCGCGATTTCCGCCTGCGCGAGGCCATGGGCTCCACGGAGAAATTCCCGCGCTGGGCCATCGCCTTCAAATACGAGGCGCAGGAATCCGTGTCCGTCCTGCGGGAAGTCACATGGGAGCTGGGGCGCACGGGCAAGCTCACGCCCCGCGCCAGACTCGACCCGGTGGAGATCGCCGGGGCGACGGTGCAGTACGCCACCCTCAACAACTGGGCCGACATCCAGAGGAAGCGCGTGCGCATCGGCGCGAAGGTGTGGATCCGCCGCTCCAACGAGGTCATCCCCGAGATCACCGGGCGCGTGGACGAATTCTCGCCCGAGGAACGCGACGTGGAAAAGCCGGTCAAATGCCCCAGCTGCGGGGCGGATCTGGTGGAAATCGGCGCGCATCTGTTCTGCCCGAACCGCGAGGGGTGCCTGCCGCAGATGGTCATGCGCCTGGCCCACTTCGCCGGGCGCGACGCCATGGATATCGAGACCTTCTCGGAAAAGACCGCCGCGCAATTGGTGCGGGAGTGCGCCGTCCGGGAGCCCTGGCAGCTCTACACGCTCACGGTGGAGCAGCTCGCCGCGCTGGACCGCTTCGGCCAGAAGAAGGCGGAGAACCTCGTTTCCGCCCTGGAAAAGAGCAAGGATTGCCGCCTCGACGCCTTCCTCTTCGCCATCGGCATCCCGAACGTGGGCCGCAAGACCGCGCGGGAGCTCGCCGCGCGCGCGGGCAGCGTGGAAGGCCTGCGCGCCATGACCATGGAGGAGCTCACCGCCATGGACGACGTGGGCGAGGTCGTCGCGGGGTCGATCGTCGGCTACTTCCAGGACGAGATGTACGTGAACAACCTGGAAAAGCTCCTCGAGATGGGCGTCAGACCCCAGTGGGAGGAGCAGAAGGCCGGAGGGCCCCTGGAGGGCATGCGCGTTGTGGTCACGGGCACGCTCGTCCATTTCAGCCGCCAGGAGGCGGAGGAGGCCGTCGTTCAGGCGGGCGGCTCGGCCGCATCCAGCGTCTCCGCCAAAACGAGCTTCGTGGTGGCGGGGGAGAAGGCGGGCTCCAAGCTGACCAAGGCCCAGGCCCTGGGCGTGGAGGTCATCGACGAGGAGGAGTTCCTGCGCCGCATCGGCCGCGCCGCGCCGTAAAGATTCGCAAAAATCGTTCCATTCGCGGCGGAATGTGGTATACTTAATTAGATACGAATCCGGGAGGTGTTTCCCATGCGCAGCATGACCGGCTACGGCCGCTGCACCGTCGAGCGCGACGGGCGCGTCCTCACCGTCGAAGCCAAGAGCGTCAACCATCGCTTTCTCGATATCGCCTTCCGCATGCCCAGGTCCTTCTCCTTTATGGAGGACGATATGCGCCGTCAGATCGGCACGGTCCTCAAGCGCGGGCATGTGGACGTGTTCGTCACCTACAAGAACCTGCGCGAGGATTCCAAGCAGGTCGAGATCGACCCTGCTCTCCTCGCGGGCTATATGAAGGCCCTGGACGAGGCCGAGAGCAAATACGGCCTCAAGGACGACCGCAGCCTCACGCGCGTGCTGGGCTTCCGGGATATCCTCGTCGTCTCCGAGGCGGAAGAGGACGAAGACGCCCTGCGCGCCCTCATGACCGAGGCCCTGGGCGGCGCTCTTTCCGAGAACGACCGCATGCGCGAGCGCGAGGGCGTCTCCATGAAGGAGGATTTCCTCGTGCGGGCGGCCAACATCGCCGCCATCCGCGAGAGGATCGCGAAGCGCTGGCCCGAGATCCAGGAGGAATACCGCGAAAAGCTCACCGCGCGGCTTCGCGAACTCGTCGGCCAGAACGCCGACGAGGGCCGCATCCTCACCGAGGCCGCCATCGTCGCGGACCGGAGCGCCATCGACGAGGAGCTCGTGCGGCTCCAGAGCCACCTGGGCCAATTGCATGAGATGATCCAGGCCGCCGAGCCCGTGGGCCGCAAGCTCGATTTCCTCGTGCAGGAGATGAACCGAGAGGTCAACACCATCGGCTCCAAGACGCAGGATATCGCCGTCACCGGCGCGGTCGTGGAGTGCAAAAGCGAGATCGAAAAGCTGCGCGAGCAGGTTCAGAACGTGGAATAGAGCGCGCGGCCTTTGGAGGCACGTATGACAAAACGAGGCAAGCTGTTCACCATGTCCGGCCCGTCCGGCGTCGGCAAGGGCACCATCGTGCGCGAGCTCATGCGCCAGTGCCCGCAGATGCGCCTGTCCGTCTCCTACGCCACGCGCCAGCCGCGCCCGGGCGAGATCGACGGGGTGCACTATTTCTTCACCACCAAGGAGCATTTTCAGGAGATGGCCCAAAGGGGCGAGCTGCTCGAGTGGGCCGAAGTCCACGGGAACTTCTACGGCACCCCGCGCGCCTACGTGGAAAAGATGCTTTCCGAGGGGCACGACGTGCTCCTGGAGATCGACGTGCAGGGGAGCGGGCAGGTCAAGGGCAACATGCCGGAGACGGTGGAGATCTTCATCCTGCCGCCCTCCCGCGCGGAACTCGTGCGCAGGCTTTCCGGCCGCGGCACCGAGAGCCGCGAGCAGCTGGCCACGCGCATCGCCAACGCGGAGAAGGAGATCCGCGCGGGCGAAGGGTTCCCATACCATATCG
>CACZOT010000170.1 GCA_902782795.1 uncultured Eubacteriales bacterium
AGGCGGAAGCCCTGTTCGCGCTTCTCCGGCTCCACCGCGCCGATGGGGTTCTGGCCCCACAGAGACGTGGAAATGCCGGAAACGGGAAGGTTGTACTTCTTGCTCAGCTCCAGGATGGCGGCCGTTTCCGCCTCGGTCGTCTCCAGGGAAAGGGAATGGGCGGAGCGGCCGGGAGCGTCCACGTTGAGCTCCAGGCCCTCGAACCCGGCCTTCGCCACGCAAGCAAAGGTCTCCTCGAAGGTGAAGGAATCCGGAATGGTCCAGGCGTTGATCGATTTCTTCATTTGTCTGCACCTCTCCTTTCTGGTGTGCTCAGCACGCCTAAAGTGTACCGTCCGCCCGCGAAAAGGTACATATATTTTTTTTCCGTAAACATGGACAAATCGACTGCCACGCGATTGGCGTCTTCGGCATCCGGAAAAAGCGGACGCCGGGCAGTGAGGTTCTCTGTGGAAAAAAAGGAAAGGATCTGTTATACTTTTCTGTGGAATCATTCGCCAAAGGGGGAGAGGCGGCGTGCTTCGGCAGATGCGCTATTTCATCGCCGTCGTGGAGAAGGGCAGCTTTTTCGAGGCGGGCGAGGCCTGCCATATCTCGCAATCGGCCGTCTCCCAGCAGATCAAGGCGCTGGAGGGTGAATTGGGCGTGCTCCTGCTGGAGCGGCGCGGGCGCTCGTTCTCGCTCACCCCTGCCGGGCAGTATTTCTACGAGCAGGCCAAGCGCCAGACCGCGGCGGCGGATTTACTGGTCCGCGAGGTGCGGCGCATCGACCGCGGGGAATCGCAGCGGCTGCGCGTGGGCGTGCTCAACGGCTTCAGCGCGGCGGTCATGCAGCGCGCCATCGAAGATTTCACGCGCCTTCTGCCGCATGTGCGCCTGGCCCTCTCCACCGGCACGCACGAGGAGCTCTTCCACAAGGTCAGCGGCGGCGCGCTGGACCTGGTCGTGAACGATCAGTGGCGCACCCTTTCCGATACCTACGTCAACGAGCCCCTGGCCGAGCAGCCGCTTTACGCCCTGCTCCGGCGCGATCTTCTGCCCTGCCCGGAGGGGCGCGCGGAGATCGCGGAGATGGGGGAAAGGCTGTGCATCCTCGTCACGGCGCGGGAGCAGTACGAGACGGAGAGCGAGCACTGGAGGCAGGTCATGGGCCTGGAGAGCAGCTTTCTCTTCGCGGCGAACCTGGAAGAGGCGCGCATGAACGCCGCGTCCGGCGCGGGCTTTTTCCCCTGCGACGCGGATATGCCCCAGGAGGGCGGCGCGTGTCTTCTGCCCCTGACGCGCCAGGGAACGCAGCTCTCGCGGCGGATGTTCGCCTTCTGGCCCAAGCAGGCGGATTCGCCTCTGCAGCGCGAGTTCACCGAGGCCTTGCGCCGCTCGCTTCAGTAACCGCGGCAAAGAACCGGAAAAAACGAATTGACTTGCCCAGCCGGCGCAGTTACAATGGATCCATGCGGGGGTTCTGCCATGTTCCCCGCAGGAGATAGAGACCACACACGCGATACGCCAAGGAGGTACAGCCCATGTCGGAAAAAATCGGTAATAACGCCTTCAAGCTGGGGTTCGGTCTCATGCGTCTGCCCAAACTCGCGGACGGAAAGATCGACGTGGAACAGACCGCGCAGATGGTGGACGCCTTCCTGGAAGCGGGCGGCACCTATTTCGACACCGCCTATGTCTACGATAACGGCGGCTCGGAGGAGGCCATCCGCAAGGCGTTGGTGGAGCGCCACCCCCGCGAATCGTACACCTTGGCCACCAAGCTCAACGCCTGGCACGGCGCCCACGACGAGCAGAGCGCCAAGCAGGAATTCTACACCAGCCTCGAGCGCACGGGCGCGGGCTATTTCGATTATTACCTCCTGCACGCCCTGCAGCGCAATAACGTGCATCTCTACGACGAGTACCATATCTGGGATTTCGTCAAGGAGCTCAAGGCCAAGGGCCTCATCCGCCATTACGGCTTCTCCTTCCACGCCGATCCGGACCTGCTGGAGGAGCTGCTCGAGAAGCATCCGGACGTGGAGTTCGTCCAGCTGCAGCTCAACTACGCCGATTGGGAGAACCCCGGCGTCGCCGGGCGGCGCAACTGGGAGATCTGCAAGGCCCATGGGAAGCCCGTCACCGTCATGGAGCCGGTCAAGGGCGGCGTGTTGGCCGATCCCATCCCTACGGTCAAGGCGGTCTTCGACGAGTTCGGCAACGGCCTCTCCTACGCCAGCTGGGCCATCCGCTACATCGCCAGCATGGACAATATCCTCACCGTGCTTTCGGGCATGTCCTCCCTGGCCCAGATGGAGGATAACCTCTCTTACATGCGCGATTTCAAGCCTCTGAACGAGGCTGAGCGCGAAGCCATCCGCAAGGCGCAGAAGGCCCTCGACGCCGATCAGTCCATCAAGTGCACCGCCTGCCACTACTGCACCGAGGGCTGCCCGATGTCCATCCCCATCCCGGAGATCTTCTCCGTGGCCAACCGCCGCAAGGGAAGCCCGGAATTCCGCACCAAGCGGGAGTATGTGATCGTCACCACCGGCCGCGGCAAGGCCAGCGAGTGCATGCAGTGCGGCCAGTGCGAAGGCGCGTGCCCGCAGCACCTGCCCATCATCGAGCTCCTCAAGGAGTGCGCGACCCTCGAGGATTGACCGGTAATCTGAAAAAACGAACGCGGCGGCCGGAAAAAACACCGGCCGCCGCGTTCGTTTATGCGCGCCTGGCGAGCTTTCTGAGTTCTGAGATCATGGAGCGGATGCGCTTGCGCGTCTCGGGCTCCACGGTATCGATCGCGCCGCGCACCGCCTTGGTGTTCTGCGCCAGCCCAGCCCAGAACTCCGGGCCGAAGGTCTGCGCGTTCGTGGCGCTGAGGATGCCAAAGAGCGTATTGACGAGCAGGGCGCGGTCGCTGTCGTCCATTTCGAGAAGCCACGCGCGGAAGGCCGTGTCGAAGCGGGCGCTATCGGGCGTGAGGCCGCTCATGCGCTCGAAGGCGGGCCCTTCCACCTGCCAGGAATACGGATCGTGCTGGAGGATGCCCACGGCGGTGCTGCGCACGACGGCGTACTCGTCCGGGTGGGCCAGAAGCAGCCCGACGATGGAGCCCTGCGGCACGTAGGAATGCAGCCGCCCGGAAAGGCGCGCGTACAGGGATTGCGCGTCGATGTGATCGCTCAGGCCGGGGCCGTCGAAATTGTAAACCGCGCGGATGCGCTCCCGGGCGGCGTCGCTCACGGTGGCGGCGGCGTAAATGGCAAGGTTCCCGCCCTTGGAATGCCCGCCCAGGACGAGCGGCTCCGGAGACTGGGCGGCGAGGCGCTCCACGTATTCGCGCGCCGCCTCCTGCGCAGGCACGGGCCGGGAGAAGGCCATGGAGAAATCTTCCTTCCAGCCGACGATGGTGTTGTCCGTGCCACGGAAGGAGAGAAAGCGCGTGCCATCGTCCAGGCGCAGGCTGACGGCGGCGAACTGCATGCCCGCGTCCTCGTCCACCTGGAAGACGCGCTCGCCCATCTCCGCGCCGCCGAAGCGTTCGCTGGCCCCGACAAGGCGCAGGAGCTTCTCATCCATCTCCGGGAGGAACCCAGCGGAGACCGGTCCGGCCAGCACGTCTCCCGCCAGCTCCCGGAAGGAACCCGCGCCACGCGGCGCGTTTTCCCAGCGCAGCATGGAGATTTCGGCGAGGATGAGCGCGTCCACCTCGCCCAGCGGCACCCGGCTGATGGGCAGATCGCCCCGCCAGCGCAGATAATCCAGCACGTTGCCCATTGTGGGACCACTCCCTTCGCGGATCTCTCCCGGCAAGGTTAGCATTTCCCGTTTGCGCTTGTCAAGACGCGCGGAAGGGGCTAAAATTGGGAGAGATTATGAAGAAGGGAGCGAGAAGCATGCGTTCCTGGAGAGAAGCGCTGCGCCGGGCGCTGCATCCCGGCCCGGCGGCCCTGACGGCGATCGTCTTCCTTGCGGCGGCGCTGGTGCCGCTGTTCGCGTTGGACACTGCCCAGGAGAATGTGCCGTTGATGGTCGCGGTGTGCGCCTTCGCGACCTACGCCCT
>CACZOT010000171.1 GCA_902782795.1 uncultured Eubacteriales bacterium
CTCCGCGTTGCATTCGGGGATCATCATGGGCACGTCGCTCAGGTTGCGGTTGGCGCTGTTGTTGGAAAGCACGGGCGTCTCCGCGCGGGCGTAGGCCTCTTCCAGGGCGCGGATCTCGTCCTTGGGCATATCCACGGCGCAGAAGAGGAAATCCACGTCGCTGGTGACGGCGGCGATATCGGCGGCGTCGACCAGGACGTACTGCGCGTACTGCTCGGGCATGGGTTCTGCCATTGCCCAGCGCCCGGAGACGGCCTCCAGGTAGGTCTTTCCGGCGGAACGCGGGCTCGCGGCCACCTTGGCGACCTCGAACCAGGGGTGGTCCGCCAGAAGGGTCATGAATCGCTGGCCGACCATTCCGGTCGCGCCGACGACGGCGACTTTGTATTTTTGCATAAAGAACGCACCTCCCGATGCAAATTCATAAGGCTTTCCTGGAAGTATATGCACGATACCACAAGCGGAGGCGCTCGTCAAGCAAATTTCTGTGGAGATGCGCGCCCCTTGCCGCTCATGGAAAAGAATGGTATCATAGGTTCGGAATCCGGAAGACAGAAAGGGAGGGATGCGCGTGGCGAGCCCTGTGCAGATCGTCGCCTCCGGGGCGCTGGTCCGGAGGGGAGACGGCCGGATCCTGCTGGTGAAGCACCCGCGCCGCGGCTGGGAATTCCCCGGCGGGCAGGTCGAGAACGGAGAGACGCCGATCGAAGGCGCCCTGCGCGAGGTGCGCGAAGAGACAGGCGTGGAGGCGCGCGTCGTCAGCCTTTCCGGCATTTTCGCCACCACCACGCGCCATTTGACCGCCTGGGGAGAGGACGCGCCGCCTATCCTCAACGTGGATTTTCGCTGCGAATGGGTCTCCGGCGAGGCGCGCGCCTCCGAGGAGCACGAAGACATCGGCTGGTTCACGCCGGACGAGGCCCTGGCCATGGTGACGCACCCGCGCATCCGCGCCCGCCTGGAGGTCATGCTCCGGCCGGACGGGACCGTGCCCGTGTTCCACTCGCCGTACGGCGCGGATCATTTCGACGGCCCGCGCCTGCCCGTACGTTGACCGGAAAAAGAGAGCACAGCGCGGCGTCCAAAGAGGACGCCGCGCTGTGTTTTCACCCGGATGCTCAATCGCGGATCTCGATGCCCAGGAGCACGGCCAGCTGCAGGGCCTGCGCCGAGGTGACGACGGCCCCGCGCAGGTTTTCCGGCAGGACGGTGAGCCCGTCCAGGACGCAGGTGCGCAGATCGAGGCCGCGCAGGGGCGTGCGCTCGATCTCGGCGCGGCGCAGCGAACAGTCCTCCAGGCGCAGGCGCTGCAATCGCACCTCGTTCCAGGAGACTTGGTCCAGCTTGCAGGAGGCGAAGACGGAATCCTGCAGCTTCGTCTGGCCGAACGCCGCCAGGTCCAGCGCGCAGCCCTCGAAGGTGGTGAACTGCACGAGGCTCTCGGAGAAGACCGCCCCGGTCAGGCGGCAGGAGGACAGCCCGCACTGGCGCAGCCCGCAGTTGTCCAGCTGCGCGCCGGAAAAATCGCAGGAGAGGAAGAGACAGTTTTTGAAATCCACCCTCTGCCCCAGGGTGATGGAGACGCGGCAGCGCTCGAACACGCAGCCGCGCACGTCCAGGCGCGCGCTTTCGCACAGGTCCAGCGCGCCGTCCTCGAAGCGGAAGCCTTCGAGGTCGTCTCCGGAGGAGCAGGCTTCGCAGGAAACGTCCGCCAGAGATTCGCCCTCGCGCAGGCGGGCGGGCAGCTCCGGGCCGTATGGGGGTCTGATCATTGCCGAGGGCTCCTTTCCGTGGGAAGGGTGAGGGCGAAGCAATCGCCAAAGGGCTGAAAGCCGAGGCGCTCCGCCAGGCGTTGGGAGGGGAGATTATCCGCCCCGGTGGACCAGAGGGGCGTCAGCCCCGCATCCAGGATGCGCCGCAGCGTCAGCGCGCAGGCATCCAAGGCCAGGCCATGGCGACGCGCCTCGGGCAGCGTGTTGATGCCGATCTCCCGGACGGCGTCGGCCATGTAGGGCATCTCCGGCAGATCTGTACAGC
>CACZOT010000172.1 GCA_902782795.1 uncultured Eubacteriales bacterium
GCTCCATGGTCATGGAGTGGATCTCGTTGATCTCGGCGGTGGAGCCGGATAGCATGGAGACGGGGATGGACCGCATGGCCAGATACCCCTGGAAGGCGTGGCCGGCCTCGTGGGTGAGCACGTCCACGTCCGCGCTGGTGCCGTTGAAATTGCTGAAGATGAAGGGGGCCTTG
Source organism: uncultured Eubacteriales bacterium (assembly GCA_902782795.1). GTDB lineage: Bacteria > Bacillota > Clostridia > Christensenellales > Aristaeellaceae > UBA1224. The sequence goes on from CACZOT010000172.1 coordinate 174, forward strand.
TAGCCCGGGAAGGCGGTCATGTAGCCGCCCATGCGCTTGCCGGGGCGGGTCTGCAGATCGAAGAGGTGGTACTTGACCATGAAATCGAAGAACTCGCCGGTCTCCGGGCTCATGGCTCGGTACATCTCCTTGGCCTTGGCGACGAGCTCCTCCATGGTGCCGATGGGATCGGCGTTGCCCTCGGGGAAGAGCAGGGCCTCGTCATAATAATGGAGCTTGTCCAGGCCCAGACGCGCGCGCTGCTTCTCGCGGATCTCGGCCACGGCGGGCGTGATGACGCGCTTGACGTCGGCGCGGAAGCGGGCGGCGTCCTCCTGGGTGTAATCGAAGCGGCGGCGGTTGAGGTAGGCGAGGTCCGTATAGGAGGCGAAGCCGAGTTTTTTCGCCATGCCGTCGCGCAGGTGGACCAGTTCGTCATACTGTTCGTCCAGCTTCGGGGCGATCTGGGCGTAGAGCTTCGCCCAAGCGCGGAAGGCCTCGCGGCGCTCCTCGCGGTCGGTGGACTCCATGTGCTTGAGGAGCCCGTAGAAGTTGCACTTCTCGCCGCGGAACTCGGTGGAAGCCATGGCGCTGTCCTTCTGGTAGGCGGCGGTGAGCTCGCCTTCGCGGATGGTATCCGGGATGATGCGCTCGTCTGTGGTCCGGAGCGAGGCGTCGATCATGCGCAGGAGCTGCGGGCCGAATTCCGCGTCGAAGGAGGAGCGGAAGGGGCAGGAGGCCAGGGCCTGGCGGTAGGCCTTGCGCAGGGGGATGAGGTTGGCGTTCTGCTCGCGCAGCCACTTGGTCTCCGCCTCGTAGAAGGGATCGGTGGTATCGATGGTGTTGCGCACGTGGGCGAGGCTGCCCATGGTGGAGACGGCCTGCTCTTTTTCCTGCAGGTCGAAGAAGGCCTTGCGCGCGCCTTCGTACGTGGCGGCGGATTGTATGGTCTCGATGGTCTCCTCGTAGCATTTCTTCAGGGCGTCCATGTCGGGGCGGGAATAGGGCATTTCGCGGAAATCCAGCATTTGCATACGTTTGTCCCCCTTTGTCGAATCTCTGCATGCGCGCGCGGATAGGCGCCGCGCGCCTCTATTCTACCACACCCGCCGCGCGATTTCCATACGCCCGGGCGGGGCGAAAAGAGAGTCGTTCTCTTCGGCTCATTCTTCCGGATCGAGGCGCTCGATCTTGAAGATGACGGGCCGCGTGCCGTCGTTGCAGCAGGCGATCATCATTTTCTCGTCGTTGGTCCAGCCCTTCATGATGGAGCCGCCCTGCAGGGCCGTGTAGACGTATCTGCTGATGCAATCCCACACCTCGGTGCAGCGGTTGTGCCCGTTCAAGCGCCAGAATTCTTCCGGCCCGCCGAAGTTGTCGAAGATGAAGGTATCGCCGATCGCGAAGCGGTCGCACGGGCCCGCGTGCGGATTGGAAAGGTACTTCTCCTGCAGATCCGAAAAACACTTTTTGTCGATCACGGTCACTTTGACTTTCGCCATGGCGCGTTCCTCCGTTTCCTGGTTCTGTTTGCTGCGCTCCGCCGTTCCGGTGCGCGAAAGGGCCTCTTTTGTCCGCTGGGGCAAAAGAGGCCCTTTCGTGGTGGGGCTGGCGGGGGTCGAACCCGCACGCCCGTAAGAGCAAGGGATTTTCCTGCTACTCTATGTCGCCATAGCCGCCTCGCGGCGTTGTAGTCTGGACTATGTCTTTGCCGTATCCGTGGACTTAGGCAGCTGGTATATAGTCTCTACACATTAGGGCGGCCGCCCCTTAGCACGGCGTCGTCTCGGGGAGAGGTTCGCCGTTTTAGCCAGCATTCACGCGGGAGGTTTCCCGTCCCGGTGCTCCGCGCAGGCGAAAGACGCGCCTGCCTGCAAAGTCCCTGGTGTCTGCCATTCCACCACAGCCCCACGCAATTGCGATTATACTACCGCGGCGCGCAAATTGCAAGACGCAGCGCCCTCTGGCCCTTTTCGGGGGAGTATGCTATACTGGAGGCGGGAAAACGCACAGGGGAGGAGCCGCGCATGACCGACAATGGCAGAATGCACCCGAACAGGGCCGACGCCGCGCTCGATCTGGCCAAGCTCGCGATGGCTCTGCTCGTGGTGGGGATCCACACCGAGCCGTTCGCCTTCAACCTCTGGCTGGACAGGGGCTTTGGCATGGTCACGCGGCTGTGCGTCCCCTTTTTCTATGTGGCCACCAGTTATCTCTACTGGCGGCGCGAGCCCGCCAAGCCGGCGGGGAAATACCTCCTGCGCATGTTCGTGCTCTATGCCGTCTGGGTGCTGATCTACCTGCCCCTGGATATCCGCAAGATGCCCCGGTGGCCGCTTTCGATGTATGTGGATACGTTCCTCCTTTCCGGTTACCGGCACCTGTGGTTCCTGAGCAGCAGCATCTTCGGCTTCCTGATCGTATATCTGCTCTCCAAACGCCTTTCCGCCCGGGCGATTTTGATCGTTTCGACGGCGTTTCTGTTCTTCGGCTGCTGCGAATCGACCTGGACGCCCCTGACCGGGCGCTTCCTGCGCCTGGGCGTCAGCGAATACATCAGCCGGAGGAACCCGGTCTTTTACGCCTTCCCCTACATGGCGATGGGGAAGTACATCGCCGCGCAAAAACCGGACGCGAGAGCGGGGCGCATGGGGCTCGGCCTCGGCCTGTCGGCGCTGCTCCTCGCCGCGGAAAGCTATGTCTTCGTTGTGAAACTGCGCACCGAGGCGACGCTCCTGTGGTTTTCCGTCTTCCCGATGACCTACTGCTTTTTCCGGCTGCTGCTCTCCTGCAGCGCGCGGATCGACAGGACAGCCGCGCGCCGCTGCCGGAACGTTTCGACGCTCGTATACTGCGTCCATCCCTATTTCATCCGCTGGCTGTATCCCTATTTCGGCAACGCCGCCCTGTTCGGCGTGGTTTCTGCGCTCTCGATCGCCGCGGCGTACCTGATCGTCCGCCTGAGCGAGCGGCGCGGCTTCGGTGCGCTGAAGTACCTGTATTGACCGGGACGGCGGCCGCACAACATCGCCGCCCCGCGGAGGAGGAACATGATGATGCAGGAGATCCCGATCACCGAGATCCGGCCGATCCGCATCGGCCAGGTGGAAAACGCGGAGGCTGCCACCGGCTGCACCGTATTTCTGTGCGGGGAGGGCATGCGCGCCGGGCTGGACGTGCGCGGCGGCGGCCCGGCTTCCCGTGAGAGCCAGCTGCTCCACCCGCTCATGGCCGCGCAGTCGATCCACGCCATCCTCCTGGCGGGCGGGAGCGCCTACGGCCTTGGCGCGGCGAACGGCGTGATGGCGTATCTGGAGGAGCGCGGCATCGGCTATCAAACCGGCTTTGCGCTGGTGCCGCTGGTCGCGCAGGCGGATATCTACGATCTTTCCCTCGGCGATCCCTCCGTCCGCCCGGACGCGGCCATGGGCTACGAGGCGGCGCGGCGCGCCTTCGAGGCGCCCAATTACCGGGACGGCAACTTCGGCGTGGGGTGCGGGGCGTCCGTGGGCAAGATCGCGGGGATGGCCCGCGCGATGAAGGCGGGCGTCGGCAGCTTCGCGGTGCGGGCGGGCGAATTGCAGGTCGGCGCGGTCGTGGTGGTGAACGCGCTGGGAGACGTGTTCGATTGGAAGAGCGGCAGGCAGGTCGCCGGCCTTCGGACGGTGGACGGAAGGGCCCTTTGCGGTACGATGGAGGCCATGGCCTCCTCCGCCAGGGCGGTGGAGAACAAGTTCACGGGCAATACCACCCTCGCCGTCGTGATCACGAACGCCGCCTTCGACAAGGCGCGGCTGTGCAAGATCGCGGGGATGGCGCACGACGGCTTCGCCCGGTCGATCAACCCGGTGCATACCTCCGCCGACGGGGACAGCATCTACGCGGTGTCCGTGGGAAGCGTCCCGGCCGATCAGGACCTGGTCGGCGCGCTCGCGGCGCAGGCCGTCAGCGAGGCGATCCTCCGGGCCGTGGAAAGGGCGGAAGGGGCCTACAGCCTGCCCTGCGCGGCGGATCTTCCGTAAGAAGCCCTCTTTTAGCGCAGAAAACGCCCGCCGTCCGGCGCGCAAGCCGGGCGGCGGGCGTTTGTCTTTCGGCCGTTCAGGCGTCCGGGCAGGAGACGATAACGCCCTCCTCGTCCCAGAGGTCGCGCCAATCCTTCGCGCCGGGCCAGAGGAA
>CACZOT010000173.1 GCA_902782795.1 uncultured Eubacteriales bacterium
CCAGAGCCTTTATATACTGAAATCCCCAATTGAGGGGTCCAGGGGGAATCATTCCCCCTGGCGGGGTGCAGGGGCGGAGCCCCTGCCAGAAGTGCAGAGGGCGGAGCCCTCTGCCAGCGGTCCCCTACTTCCCCCCGAGCATTTTGCCGCCGAGCTTGCCGCGGGCGGTCTGGCGGGAGAGGATCTCGGAATCATAGGAGAAAACGCTGGCGGCGCGCTCCGCGCGATCGCGGTAAGCGTAGACGATCATCTCGTCGAGCATATCGGCGTATTTGAGGCCCATGGGCTCCCAGAGGTAGAACGCCAGCGAGCCGGGGATGGTGTTCGCCTCGCAGATGTAGAAATCGTTGGTCTCGCCGTCGATCATATAATCGATGCGCACCACGCCCTTGCAGTCCATCTCGCGGAACACGCGCACGGACATCTCCTGGATGGCGCGGGTCAGCTCTTCGCCGATGGGCGCGGGGATCTGCCTCTCCAGCGAGGCCATGCCCTTGCTGGGGCCGCCCTTGCCGCCGGGGACGTACTTGGTCTTGAAATCGAGGAGGCTGTCCGGCAGCTGCGCGGGCATCTCCAGGACCGACGGGCGCACATAGCCCGCATAGCCCAGCACGCTGCAATTGACTTCGACGCGCTTTTTCACGCCACGCTCCACGATGATGCGGCGGTCGTAAGCCACGGCCACGTCGATGCCCGCCGCGAGCGAGGCGCGGTCCTCCGCGCGGGAAATGCCGATGGAGGAGCCCAGGTTCGCCGGCTTGACGAACATTGGATAGGGCAGCGCCTGTTCCAGCCGATCGAGGATCTCCTCGCGCTTCTCGGCCCACTCGCCCCGGTCGAACCACTCGCTCTCCACCACCGGGAAGCCGCAGCCGCGGAAAAAGGCCTTCATGGCGATCTTATCCATGCCAATGGCCGAACCCAGAACGCCCGAGGACGCGTAAGGGATGCCGAAGAGCTCCAGAAAGCCCTGAAGCGTGCCGTCCTCACCGTTCAGGCCGTGCATGACCGGCAGGACCACGTCCGCCGTCTTCACCGCCTCGCAGCCGCGCGTGAACAGGCGGCCCTTGCCGTCCGGCCAGGCGCGCAGGACGAGCTTGCCGTCCTCGCCCGAGGGGAGCACGCGCTCCGCCTTGCTCTTGTCGAACTTCTGGAAGGCCGCCGTCTCGCGGAGAGAATCGCCTACGTACCAGGCGCCCTCCCGCGAAAGATAGACCGGGAAGCCCTCGTATTTTTCCGGATTGAGCGCCTTGAGCGCCTGCAAACCGGAGATGATCGAGACGTCGTGCTCGCAGGTCTTGCCTCCGAACAGCACCGCCACTCGCGTTTTGCCCATATTGAACCTCCTAACACGCCGGGGGGACGTTCCCCCCTCCCCCGAACGGGGTCTCTTGTTTCCTTCTGAATCAGCGTCATCCCGCGAAACCGGGCGGCGCTACGCCTCGGTGTAATTGTCCGGCAGATCGTTCTCGAAGAGGACGGTGTCGCCGGGGCGGCCGATCTCGCCGAGTACCTTCTGCGCCTCGCTGAGGCTGGGCACGAGGCGGATGGCGTCCTCGGGCATACCGGCGCGGCGCGCTCCGTCGGCGATGGGAGCCGCGTGCTTCACGCCCACGAGGATGGCGATATGGCAGGTCCTGGCGATCTGCTCGCCCAGCTCGCGGTTCATGGTCTCCTCCATGCGGCCCTCCTCCACGAAGCCCGGCGTGACGACGATATGCCGCCCCGGGAAGGTGGAGAGCACGCGCAGGGCCTCGGCCGCGCCGACGGGGTTGGCGTTGAAGGCGTCGTCGATCACGGCGATGCCGCCCGCCGCGGGCAGGAGCTGCAGGCGGTGCTCCACCGGCCTGAGGCGCGAGACGCCCCGCATGATCTCGGTATCCGTCAGGCCCAGCCGATGCGCCAGGGCGCAGGCCAGGCAGATGTTTTTGATGTTGTGCAGGCCCAGCAGCGAAGTCGTCACCGGCAGCTCGCGGCCGTCCAGGACCAGGGTGAAGCGGCTGCCCGAAGGGCCGCTCTCGATATCCTTCGCCCAGCAGCCATGCGCCTCGCCTTCCTTCCAGACGAGCGTCTTTTCGCAATCCGCCTTGGCGTACAGGCTGTCCACGATGCCGCCGTCCGAGACGAAGAAGGCCGCGCCGCCCTCCTCGAGCCCTTCGACGAGCTCGTACTTGGTGCGCGCGATGGTCTCCATATCGCCGAAGGTCTCCAGATGCTGCGCGCCCACGCTCGTAAGCAGACCGAACTGGGGGTGGACCAGCTCTGTCAGCTCGTGGATATCGCCGCGGTGCCGCGCGCCCATCTCCGCGATGAACACCTCGTGCCTGGGCTCGAGCTGTTCGCGGATCACGCGCGTCAGGCCCATGGGGGTGTTGAAGCTGGCCGGGGAGGCCAGCACGCAGTATTTCTCCGAAAGGATCGAGGCCAGGACCACCTTCGTGGAGGTCTTGCCGAAGCTTCCCGTGATGCCCACGCGGATCAGGTCCGGCCGCGCGGCCAGAGTGGCCTGGGCGTCGCGGAAGAAGCCGTCGTTGACGCGCTTCTCCCAGGGCGCCATGGCCGCCGCGCCCGCCATGGGCAGCCACGGCACCGCCGCCAGCAGGATGTACGGCGGCACGCCGATCAGGACCAGTATCAGCGCGCAGACGAAGGCGATCGCCGCGCAGGCGGCCGTCAGGCGCCTCATGCGGGGCGTGAAGACGAAGGGCTTTTTTTCCTTCGTTGCACGGCGGGCCTTCTCAAAAAGCCAGACGTACACAGCCATGCCCGCGATGGCGACGGCGTGCGCCGCCACCAGCCGCGCCGGTCCGCGCCAGATCGCCGTGAGCAGGAACGAAAGCGCGAGGCACGCCGCCGTGAGGATCACGCCCGCGAGCAGCGGCGTACCGTGCCGCATCGTGGGATGCGAGCCGAGGTAGCGCCGGTAGCCCGGCAGCTGGTAGCTCTCCAGCTGCAGCATGTGCAGGTAGCGCAGCGCGATCGCCGTGCAGGCCGCCGCCGTCAGCAGCGCAGCCAAGGCCTTCAATAGCCACATATCGTTCCCGTCCTCCGATCATCTCTCTTGATTTTGCGCGGCGCCGCGCGCGGGCTTTGCCCGCGCGCCCGCGCCGCCGCCATGGCGAGAGGGCTCCGCCCTCTCGCGCTCTCCCGGACGCGCGGGGCCGCGCCCCGCGCCTCTCCAGGGGACTCCGTCCCCTGGACCCCTGGGAGGATCCCATATCTCTATTCCTCAGAAAAAAGCGCCTGCGCAATCCCGCGGAACTGCTCGTACTGCTCGAGATAGGCGAAATGCCCGCATCCGGGCGCGGCGGCCAGGGCCGCGTCGGGGATCTCCTGTTCCATCACTTTGCCCATCCACAGGGGCGTCTCGGTGTCGTCCTCACCCCAGAAGAGGAACACGGGCGTGCGGATCTTTCCCAGCTCCGGGCGCAGATCCTGCGCGATGACACGGTTGAACGTCGCGCGCATGGAGGGCGTCAGGACCTTGTAGTCGGCCGACCCGAAGCGCTGGATGAGCCGCTCGCGCAGATCTTCCTGGGCCCTTTTCGGCACGACGGGCAGCGTCACAAGCTTTTTCAGGAGGCCGTACGTCCGCGCCCTGGCGCTCTTTTTCGCGGTGCCCTCCGGGCGCAGGCCGGCGGCCCCGGTGAGGAGCATCCGCCCGACGAGCTCGGGTCGGCGCGCGGCCAGAAGGATCGCCACGCGGCAGCCGAAGGAATGGGCCACCACGCCGCAAGGCGCGAAGCCCGTCTTTTCGACGAGCTCGGCCGTGGCTTCCATATATTCCGTCACGCTCCAGGGCTCGGGCGGCTCGGAAGACTGCCCGTGGCCGGGGAATTCCGGAACGAGGATGGAATACTCCGGCGAAAGATCGCGCACCAGGGGCCGGAAGGAATCCACGCCGCCGCCCCATCCATGCAGGAAGAGAAGGCGACGCGGGCCCTCGCCGCAGATCTCATAGCGCACGCGCGCGCCGCGCACATCGGCGAACATCCCGCTTCTCCCCCCTTTCATTCCCGCTCCAGGAGGGGGTCGCGGCCCGGGTCTCCCTCGGGCAGCGAGAGCAGCGCCATCACCAGCGCGTCCTCCTGGTTGTCTTCATAATACCGCTTGCGGTAGCCCACGTCCACAAAGCCGAGTTTGTGGTAGAGCCCCTGCGCGGCGGCATTGGAACGCCTGCATTCCAAGCTCATCCAGGCCATGCCGCAATCCGCGGCCAGCTGGATGAGCGCGCGCATGATCTCCTCGCCCAGGCCCCGCCCCCGGCAGGGCCCCGTCACGGCCACGTTGGTGACGTGCGCCTCGTCGAGCAGGAACCACATGCCCGCGTAGGCGCGCAGCTCCCCCTCCGCGAACAGGCCGATGTAGCGCGCCGCGCGGTTCCCGGCGATCTCCTGCCGGAAGGCCTCGCGCTCCCAGGGCAGAGAGAAGCACTCCCGCTCGATGGCCATGACGGCGTCGAGATCCTCTTCCCGCAGAAGGCGGATCTCTCTTTCTCCCATCACTGCCCCTGCGCCGCCAGTTTCGCGGCGCGCTCGCGCTCTGCCTGGGGCGCGCGCAGATACAGCGGCAGGAGCCGGTCCGCGCTCACGTACTCCTCCGGCCGCATGCGTCCGGCCAGATCCGCCGCAGCGGCGGGCCGCACATGGAGCAGATGGGCCGGCGCGACGGCCGCCCTCTCCCCGAAGCGCTCGCGGATCTCCCGCGCGTACATGGGCGCGGCCTCTCCCGCGAAGAGGAGCTTCCCTTCTCCGGGCAGTTTGTCGAAGAACGACTCGAGAGGCAGGGCTTCGTCCGGAAGCGCGCGCTCGCCCTGCCGGAACGCGGCGGCGTAGACCTGGCCGCGCCTGGCGTTGAGCATGGGACATACCCAGCCCTCGAACCCGAACGCCCCGTGGGCGATGGCCGCCAGGGCGTCGATCGCGGCGCAGGGGACGCCGATGGCGTGGGCCATACCGCGCGCCGCGCAGGCGCCGATGCGCACGCCCGTGAACGAGCCCGGGCCTACCACGCAGGCGACGAGCTCCAATTCCCGCGGTTCCAGCCCCGCCGCTTCCAGGGCCTGTTCCACCGCGGGCATGATGGTCTGCGAATGGGTCAGGCCGTTATTGAGAAAGATCTCCGCGGCAATCTCCCCGCCGCGCAGCACGGCGGCGCCCGCCGTCGGGCCGGAAGTGTCTATCGCCAGTATATTCACGCGCCGCCGCCTCCTTTCCCCCTACTCGTACTCCTCAGCCAGCGCGGAAAAGAGCTCCTCCTCGCGCGCGCCGCTCATGCCGACCGTCTCGATATCCGCCTCGCGGATGTCGTCGCACGCGCCTCGAGAAAGGTAGATATCCAGGCGCGGTTCCGGATCGAAATCGGCCATTTCCGGCCATTCGACCAGGCTCAGCGCCTCCGGGCCCATCTCCTCGTCCAGCCCGGCTTCGTAGAACTCCGCCGGGTCCTCCAAACGGTACAGGTCGAAATGCCGCACGGGCAGCTTCGCCTCGTAGGATTGCAATATGGTGAAGGAAGGGCTCGGCATCGTCTCCGTCACGCCCTTGGCGCGCGCGATCGCCCGCGCCAGCACGCTCTTGCCCATGCCCATCTCGCCGCGCAGGAACACCGCGTCCCCCGCCCCAAGCTTGGAGGCCAGGGCGGCGCCCAGCGAGCGCATCCCTTCTTCGCCGTAGATCGTCACCGTTTTGATCATCGCTGTCATGCCGTCTCCGTCGCGTTTGTGCCTTGCTTCTTTACCGGTACGATTGTAGGGTCTCCCGCGGCCTTTGTCAAGCACGGTCACGTTTATTGCGGGGCGCGGGCCGGGAGCTCCGCGTCTTCGTCCTCTGGCAGAGGGCTCCGCCCTCTGCACTCCTGCCACGAGGGGGGATGATTCCCCCCTGGACCCCTCTATTAGGGAAAGAAGCATAAACAGGCCCCGGTATCCTGTCGCAAGGGTACCGGAGCCTGTTCTTTTTCGAGAGAACAGCCATGCTTGTGTTTTTCAGACCCCCAATATGGATTCTTAAGGGTCCCTGGACCCTTCAGCGGCTTCGGCTGCCCCTCGCCCTGCGGGCGAGTCGCAGCTACGCGGGCCGGTCTCCTTCGGAACCGGCTACCGCTAGTCGGGCCTTTCAGGCCCTCCCTCTGCAGGTCCAGGGGC
>CACZOT010000174.1 GCA_902782795.1 uncultured Eubacteriales bacterium
TAGCTGCGACTCGCCCGCAGGGCGAGGGGCAGCCGAAGCCGCTTAAGGGGCCATTGGCCCTTAAGAATCCCATATTGGGGGATTTCTGTAATACATAATACGATTGTTCTCTCGAAAAAACGGGCTCCGGTATCCTTGCGAAAGGATACCGGAGCCCGTTTATTAGTGAAATCCCCCAAGTGAAGGGCCCAGGGGAACCATTTTCCCTGGCAGGGCCCGGAGCAGGCCCCGGCGTCAAACGCCCCCGTGCCACGGCTCGTCGGCGCGCTCGCAGGGGGCGAAGCGGCCGCGATACCAGCCGGAAATGCCTCCTTTGCGGACGTACGCGCCCTGATCGATCCGGGCGATGAGCCAGAGACGGTCGCCGGGCTCCACGGCCAGGACCTCGTCGGTGCAGTCGTTGACGAAGATCTCGCCGTCGCCCTCCTCGACGAACGGCTCGGGCACGTCCACGACGAGCCCGGTATCCTTCTGCTCGATCCGCGCCACGCCGCCGCCGCGCCAAAGAACGCGGCCCCGGCTGCGGGGCCAGCAGAACTGCGCTCGGGCTGGCGCGCCCTCCTGGGCGTCCAGGGCCTGGACCTGCGGGAAGCGGCAGGAGGCGGTCCAGCGGAAGAAGCCCGGCAGCGAGGGGTCGATCCAGACGGCATTGAGCTGGGCGTCGTAGCGCAGGCCGCAGCCGCCGTCGATGGCGAGGACGTTCTTCTCCGCGCTCCAGTAGGGCGAGCCGTCCGAGACGCCGCTGCGATAGAGGCAGGCGGGCCAATGCCCGACGACTGTGGGCTGGCGCAGGGGCGCGGTGATCTCGAGGAAGCGGTCGAATTTGGCGCAGGCGTAGAATTCCGTGCCCTCAAGGGCCGCGAGATCGTCCACGGGCAGGCCGCCATGTACGAAGATGCAGTACGGGGTCTCGAGGATGGTGGGCAGGCCGCGAAGGAATGCCAGCTCGCGGGCGAAGGCGCGGCGCACGGGCTCCTTGGCGGCTGCGACGTCCTCCGGAGAAGCGCAGGGCAGGCCGAGTTCGCGGCACATATCGAAGAACAGGCTCCCGCCGAACCGCGCCACGTTGGCCCAGAGATCGTCGCGCGTCTCGTCCGTGTCCGTATCGATCTGCCAGACCTTGTGCGCGTCGATGTTGCCCAGAAGGGCCCAGGTGCGCGGGCGCTTTTCGCACAGCTCCATCACGCGCCGCACCACGGGCAGGTTCACCACGCCGCGCTCGATATAATCCCCGACGAAGACGAGCGTGTCCTCCGGCTGCAGGTCGAGCCTGCGCAGGAGGTCGTCCAGGAGGGCGTAGTGCCCGTGGATATCGCTCAGGGCGATCAGGCGCCCGCGCGAGTGCGGCTCGGCGCGCTCGATCTTCACCTTGTATACGCCCCAGAAGGGAGGGTTGTTTGCCATTTCGGTCTCCTTTGCTTGGATCCAACTGTTCTTCGGAGCGGACAGCCGCCGCCCGACGCGGGGAAACGCGGAAAACCTGAAATATGACGGGCCCGGATCAGCGCTCCATCATCGCGCCAAACAATGGATGATATTCAGCAGGATCAAAACGTGCTGAACAATATGATAGAGGTCGGGAACGAGCCGAGTCTCACTCATGGGGAAGATGCGGACCGTGTTGCGGAAACAATCGTTGTAGCCCTTCAGTTTCCTCTCGGTAGCGCCAACGATCGTGAAATACCAATGGCAGAAGAACTCCACAACGAACCAGAGGACCAGCATGGCCAGCAGGATCCATTTTCCCGCGGGCAGAAGATCATCAAGAAGCAGCCCTGCGCCGTATAGACAAAGAGTCGCAAACTCGGCGCTTTTGACTCCCATTCCTTCAACAAGCGTATATTTGCCTATTCGATAGGTTACTGTGCATCCAAGGAACCATATCCATAATGCCGCTTGCAGTAAGATTCCAACAACCATATTCCGATTCCTTGCCTCTCTCTGGGCTAAGGGCATCCGGCCTTCGCAAATCCCGCTTGAACTAAACCGCTTCGCGGTAGCGCGTACGCCAGCTGATTAAGTTACTCTGGCTGAGGTAGCTACACTGCTTACATTATAGCAGAATTCCTTTATACTTGGAACATCCGCACAAGCGGAAATA
>CACZOT010000175.1 GCA_902782795.1 uncultured Eubacteriales bacterium
AAGATCAACTGGGCGCTGGCCGTGACGGGCCAGCGCGGGGACGGCTACCACACGCTGGATATGCTCATGCAGGAGATCTCCCTGTGCGACGATCTGCGCGCGGAAGAGGCGGATTCTCTGGAGCTGCGCATCGAGGGAAGCGATCTCCCCGCGGACGATTCGAACCTCGTCCTGCGGGCGGCGCGGGCCCTGCGGGAGCGCACCGACTGCCCCAAAGGCGCGCGGATGACGCTTCGCAAGCGCATCCCCAGCGAGGCGGGGCTCGGCGGCGGCAGCGCGGATTGCGCGGCGGCGCTCCGTCTCCTGAACGGGATGTGGGGCCTTGGCCTTTCCGGCGCGGAGCTGGAGCGGATCGGCGTCCGGCTCGGCGCGGACGTGCCCTTCTGCCTGCGCGGCGGGCTCTGCCGGGTGCGGGGCATCGGAGAGGAGCTCGAGCCCATCGAGCCCAGGCCGCGGGCGCATCTGGTCCTCGTCAAGCCGGAAAATGGCGTGCCCACGCGAGAGGCCTTCCGCCTTTTTGACGAGGGTTTCCGCAAAAATTTTGCGGTTTCTCTTGACAGCGCGCAAAAAGCGTTGTCTAATGGAGATTGGGACGCTCTGGGCGGATGCGCGGGCAACGATCTCGAGCCCGCGGCCGTCTCTCTCGTCCCGGAGGTCGCCGGGTGCCTCGCCCGGCTGCGCTCGGAAGGAGCGCGGTTCGCCGCCATGAGCGGCAGCGGCTCGGCCGTGTTCGGCGTGTTCGCCTCAGAGGAAGAGGCGAGTCTCGCGGCGCGGCGCGTCGGTCCTGGCGCGTTCACGGCGGAGACGCTGTGAGGCGCTTCCCTCGGTTTTCCTGCATTTTCTAGCATTATGGATTGGGAGGATGTACACCATGCGTATCAACAAAACCATCTGGGCAGTCGTTCTCGTTCTCTGTCTGCTCGCGCCTCTGGCCGCCTTCGCGGACGCGCCCGCCGCGCCCAGCGTCGACACCGCCGCCCTCGAAGCGCGCGTCGGCGTGACCGAAGCGCAGGCCGCAGAGAAGTACCCCAAGCCCCTGGGCAAGGGCTCCTATGGCGACGTGGTCAAGGCCGCGCAGGCCAAGCTGATCGATCTGGGCTACTTGAACGACGTGGCCGACGGCTCCTTCGGCAACAAGACCGCCGCCGCCGTCGAGCTCTTCCAGGAAGAGCAGGGCTTCCCGGTGACGGGCGAGCTCAGCGCGCTCGAGCAGTATTACCTCATCGACGGCGTGCCGCTGACCAGGACCGAAGTCATCATCAGCAAGGCCGACCCAAGCAACATCGCCTCCGTGCAGGCTGCTCTGAACGCCCTCACCATCCGCGTCACCGGCGCGAAGGTGCTCGTGCAGAGCAAGCTCAACAAGACCACCTATCCGGACATGCTCACCGCCACGGTCCAGAACGACACCTCCAGCGCCATCACCGGCTACACCGTGGGCTTCCTCGCCTATGACGCCGCGGGCGCGCCCGTGCAGATCCTCACCCAGTACGACGAGACCGCTTACTACGAGATCCTCGGCGACGCGGTGGATATCCGCCTGCCCGCCGGCGGCTCCTTCGGTTCCAGCTACGGCTGGCGCCTTCAGGAGAACCACGGCATCGTCTACCTGATCGCCTGCGTGCAGTCCGTCACCTTCGAGGACGGCTCCACCTGGGAGAACCCCGTCTACAGCATCTGGAAGGAAGCCTTCGCGGAGAAGACCCTGGACGCCAGCCTGCGCGTCTGATCCCTCCCGCTCTCAACGGCCCCGCGTCCGCACGGACGCGGGGCCGTTTTTGCGCCCGCGGTCTGGAAAATCCTTCCGGATGCGTATAAACGCGCGCGTTCCGGCCGATTCTGAGATCGGAAAGACGCAAAAACACGCGAAACGGAGGATCTTCCCCATGCAAAAACGATTGCGCGCGGTTCTGGCCGCGCTTTTGCTCGCGGCCGTGTGCCTGCCCGCGGCCGCCGACGCCGCCCCCGCGCTCATCCGCCTGCACGTCATCGCCGCCAGCGACAGCGAGGCCGATCAGGCGGAAAAGCTCCTCGCGCGGGACGCCGTCCTCGCCGAAACGGACGCGCTCCTCGCCGGGTGCGAGAATTGCGCCGAGGCGTATCGTGTCCTGGACGAGCGCCTCGCGGACGTCGAGGCGGCCGCCCTTGCCGTCCTTCCCGGCCGCGACGTGCGCGCCGATCTCACGCGCGAATACTACCCGGAGCGCGTTTACGGCGGCCTGCGCGTCCCGGAGGGCGAGTATGATTCCCTGAAGGTCACCATCGGCGCGGGCGAGGGGCACAACTGGTGGTGCGTGGTCTACCCCAGTCTCTGCCGCCTCGCGGAGGAACCGGAGAGCGCGCCTGTCTTGGCGCAGGCCGCGCCGAGCGCGGAGAGACCGCCGCAGAGTTTTTGGGAGTGGCTCTTCTCCCTGTTCGCCGGGGAGCGTGCCGACCATGCGTAGTCGTCTGGCCGCCTGGGCCCTGCTGGCGCTGATCCTCCCGGCGCTCCTCTGCCCCGCCGCCTCCGCGGCCGTGGTCCTGGAGGTCGGCGACCGGGGCGAGAACGTCCTCAAGGTGCAAAAGCGGCTCATCCAGTTCGATTACCTCTCCGGCGGCGCGGACGGCGTCTTCGGCGAGGATACCCTCGCCGCGGTGCGGCTCTTCCAGAAGCGCAACGGCCTCACCGTGGACGGGCGCGTCGGCCCGGCAACCGCCGCCGCCCTTGGCGTCACGCTCTCCGGCACGACGGCGGCGAGCTCCGCGGCCTATCTCTCCGCCGACCATCGCCTGCTGGCCAAACTCGTCTACGCGGAGGCACGCGGCGAGAGCTACAAGGGCCAGGTCGCCGTGGCCGCGGTGGTGCTCAACCGCGTGGCCTCCTCGGAGTTCCCGAACACGGTCACCGGCGTCATCTACCAGAGCGGCGCCTTCTCCTGCGTGAGCAACGGCTCCATCAACAACACGCCGGATTCCTCCTGCATCCGCGCCGCGCGCGAGGCCCTCAACGGCTGGGACCCCACCGGCGGCTGCCTGTACTACTACAACGCGCGTCTGACCAGCGATACATGGATCCGCACGCGCACGATCGTCACCGTCATCGGCAACCACTCGTTCGCCGTCTGAGAAAGGAGGCGCGCCATGAAGCGCCGGACCAGCAGGACCTGGATCGCCATCGTCGTGCTCTCGGTCCTCCTCTACGCCGCAACGGCCCGCGCCGTCCAGCAGAGCGTGCGCGCCGGGCAGCTCGCTTCCGCCGCGGACGCCTCCAGCCGCCGCGCGCTTTACGAAAGCGCTGAGCTCCTGGGCGGGCTCCAGGGAAACCTGGCCAAGCTCCCCGCCTGCGCGTCTGCCGCGCAGAAACAGGGCCTGCTGGCCGATATCGCCCGCCAGGCCTTCGGCGTGCAGGAGAACCTCGCCGCGCTGCCCGCCGGCGCGCGCTCGCTCGAAGGGGCGATCAAGTTCGCCAACCAGGTCGAGGATTACGCGGCGGCGCTGCTCGTCTCCCTCGCGGGCGGCGGCTCCATCGGCGCGGAGGACCAGGAGCAGCTGGATACGCTCTCGCGCAGCTGCGCCGATCTTCAGGCACAGCTGCTCGGCAGCGCGGAATCGCTCGAGCCCATCTCCTTCGCGCCGCCCGCGCGAGGCAACGAAACGCAGGAGCCGTCCGTCCAATATCCGACGCTGATCTACGACGGCCCCTTCTCCGACGGCGCCGAAGCGCCCGTTTTGCCCGGCGGAGAGCCGATCGACGCGCGCCAGGCCGAGGAGATCGCCCGCGCGTACATCGGCGCGGAGCGGGTGCGCGCCGTCTCCTGTACGGGCGAGACCGCGCTGCCCGCCCCCTGCTGGGAATGCGAGGCGGAATGCGCCGACGGCCGCTACAGCCTGAGCGTCTGCAAGGAGGGCGGGCGCGTACTCTACATGCTCGGCCCAGGCGGCTCCGCCCAGGAGCGCCTGCCCGCGCAGCAGTGCGCCGACATCGCCGCCCTCTTCCTGGAGGAACGCGGCTACGGGCCCATGCAGCCCACCTACTCCTCGCGCGAGGAGGGGTACCTCACCGTCAGCTTCGCAGCCCTCGCGGGCGAGACGCTCCTCTACCCGGACCTGGTCAAGGTAGAGGTCAACATGGACAGCGGGCTCGTCACCGGCGTCGAGGCGCGCGCGTATCTGGCCAACCACCGGGAGCGCGACCTGCCGGAACCCGTCCTCAGCCGCGAGGAAGCCGCCTCCCGCGTGAGCTCCGCGCTGACCGTGGACGGCACGCGCCTGTGCGTAATACCGACTTCTCCCGGTGAATGCCTGGCCTGGGAGGTCACGTCCATCGGCCCGGACGGCGGGGTGTTCCTGGTGTACATAGACGCGCAAAACGGCCTGGAGCGGGAGGTTTTGCGGCTCGTGGAGACGGACGTCGGGACCGAAACCGAATGAATTCGGTTTTTCTGCGGCCAAGCAAACGACAAATCTTGTCGGCCGTTCCCCTGCGTCGCGCGAAAATCCTTGCATTTCAAGGTTTTTTGACGCGCATCGCCTCGTTGGAAAAGTTTTTCGGTGAAAAATGCGCGAACAGGGTTGAAACTTCGGTCTGTTTACGCTAGAATATCCCTATACAAAGGGTAATTACGGAGGGTTCATTATGGCAAAGAAAAAACGTCCCGGCTTTGGTGCGAAGCTGCTGCTGTTCCTCTTGCAGCTGGTGCTGGCCGTCGTCGTGCTGTTTTTCGTGGCGCGCGCGCTCCCGGGAGATCTCTCGTTCCGCTCGCTGCGCTCGGGTCTTTCCAATTCTCTGCTGATCACCACGCCGGAGCCGGAGAACACGGTCGAAGAACCGACTTTGGCCCCTACGTTCCTGCCGGATCCCACGAACGCCGTGGTGGTTCTGGAACCGACCGTTCCCGCTTTTTCTGACGACGACTTCGCTCCGGACGAGACGGACGAGGGCGACGCCTTTGCGGCCGACGAGCCGGGCGACGGCTTCGACGATGATCTGCCCGAGGAGCAGGGCAACGCCCTGACGGGCCTTTCCGACCCGGTCGGGGACGAGCCCGCCGTGCCGGACATCACCTTCGCGCCGGTGGTCACGCCCGCTCCCATCGCGGCCTCCGAGCCTGTCGAGATCACCATCAGCGCCGCGGGCGACTGCACCCTCGGCGGCGACGAGACCAACGGCGGCTTCGCGCGCTTCAAGAAGTATTACGATTCGCAGGGTGAGGAGTACTTCCTCGCCAACGTGCGCGAGATCTTCGAGGCGGACGATCTCACCATCGTCAACCTCGAGGGCGCGCTGACCAAGGCCACCACCCGCAAGGACAAGACCTTCGCCTTCCGCGGAAACCCGGCCTATGTGCGCATTCTCACCTCCGGAAGCGTCGAGCTGGTCTCCCTGGACAACAACCACTCCCAGGACTACTATTCCCAGGGCACCGCGGATACCAAGAAGACCCTGAATTACGTGGGCATCGGCTACGCCGGCCTGGGCGAGAAGCACATCGCCGAGGTCAAGGGCCTGAAGGTCGGCTTCCTCAGCTACCGCGTCTGGGATATGAGCGTGGACGGCATGACCGCGGACGTCAAGGAAATGCGCGAGGAGTGCGACCTGGTCGTCGTCTCCATGCATTGGGGCGAAGAGAAACAGGGCAAGGCCAACGCGACCCAGATCAAGCTGGGCCACGCCGCCGTGGACGCGGGCGCGGACCTCGTGCTGGGCACTCACCCCCACGTGGTCGGCTCCATCGAGATCTACAACGGCAAATACATCGTCTACAGCCTGGGCAACTTCTGCTTCGGCGGCAATTCCAACCCCGCCGACAAGGATACCTTCATCTTCCAGCAGACCTTCACCCTGACGGACGGCGAGATCACCGGCACGGACGTGAGCATCATCCCCTGCCGCGTCTCCTCCTCCACCACCACCAACGATTACCAGCCCACCCCCGTTCCCTATGACGAGGGTGGCAAGGCCATCCTCAAGAAGATCGTGGATTGCTCCAAGCAGTTCGATTCCGTGCCCGATTGGGAGGCCATCGTGGCCAAGCTCACCGAGGCAAACTGATCCTTCCGCTTTCCCCCACCGCCCGGACGCGCGCCGTCCGGGCGGTTTTTCGCGCATCCTTAACCCTCCCGCCCGGCGCTCTTTTCCCGGGAGCCGTTGCGCGCCGCCGCGAAGTATGCTAGGATAGGGCGATCCTGCCAAAGAAAACGGAGGTCTTCCCCCATGCAGACGGCCCAGGAAGCGCGCAAAGGCTTCTACAAAACGCTGATCGTCCTCGCCCTGCCCATCGTCCTCCAGAACCTGATCAACTCCGCGGTGGGCGCGGCGGATACGGTCATGCTCGGCTACGTGAGCCAGAGGGCGCTGTCCGCCTCCTCGCTGGCGAACAACGTGCAGTTCATTCTGAACATGTTCTTCTACGGCGTGTGCTCGGGCTCGAGCGTGCTCATCGCCCAGTACTGGGGCCGCAAGGATTATGATACCATTGAGCGCTCCATCGGCATCGCCCTGCGCTTTTCGCTGGCCATCGGCGTGGTGTTCTGCACGGCGGCGCTCGCGTTCCCCGCGCGGCTGATGCGCATCTTCACGCCGGAGGAGGATATCGTCGCCGAGGGCGCGAAGTACCTGCGCATCATCGCCTTCGGCTACCTGACCAGCGCCTTCACGGAGGTCTACTGCGCGGCGCAGCGCTCCATGGAGCGGGTGATGTTCGGCACCATCGTAAACACGGTCTCGCTGCTGATGAACGTCGCTCTCAACGCCTGCTTCATCTTTGGGCTGCTCTTCTTCCCCAAGCTGGACCTGGTCGGCGTGGCCATCGCAACGCTCATCGCGCGCGCGGCCGCCTTCCTGATCTGCCTTGTGGACGCCCTGCGCCCGCGCCTCGTACGCCTGCGCCTGCCCTATCTCTTCGCGCGTAAGAAGGAGCTCTTCCAGGATTTCGTCAAGTTCACCCTACCCGCCCTGGGCAACGATTTCGCTTGGGGCCTGGGCTTCTCCATGTACTCGGTGATCCTCGGCCACCTGGGCAGTGATATGGTCGCCGCCAATTCCTACGCTGGCGTGGTGCGCTCGCTCTCCACGGTGGTCTGCTTCGCCATCGCCAACGCCGCCGCCATCATCATGGGCAAGACCCTGGGAGAGAACCGCCTGGCCGACGCGGCGGTGTACGCCCGGCGCTTCAAGTGGCTCAGCGTGATCACAGGCGTAGCCGCGGGCCTGGTCATCGCCCTCGTTTCGCCGTTCGTCCTGGCCCACGCCAGGCTCGACGAGCGGTCTCTCGCCTTCCTGCGCTTCATGCTGGCCGTCAGCACGGTGAACGTTGTGGG
>CACZOT010000176.1 GCA_902782795.1 uncultured Eubacteriales bacterium
CCCCGGCGAGCTGGTGCGCATCACGTCCCGGGGGTATGAAACCTTGCTTCCCCCGGGGGACAAGATGCGCATCTGCGCTTTTTTGTGGACCTACTTCGGCTACCCCAACTCCAACTATGAGGGCGTGAACGTGGAGCTCATGCGCTATCGCAACGGCGAGCTTCTCGCCGAGCGCGAGCGAGCCGCGGGAACGCTCCCGGACGTGGATTACGTCTGCGGCGTGCCGGATTCCGGCACCCCCCACGCCATCGGCTATTCCAACAAGAGCGGCATCCCCTTCGCGCGCCCCTTCATCAAATATACCCCCACCTGGCCGCGCTCCTTCATGCCCACCAACCAGACCGAGCGCAACCACGTGGCGAAGATGAAGCTCATCCCCGTGCGTGACCTCATCGAGGGCAAGAAGCTGCTCTTCGTAGATGATTCCATCGTGCGCGGCACGCAGCTGCGCGAGACGGTCGAATTCCTCTACGAGAACGGCGCTCGCGAGGTGCATATGCGCTCCGCCTGCCCGCCGATCCTCTTCGGCTGCAAGTATCTGAACTTCTCCCGCGCCACGAGCGAGATGGACCTCATCTGCCGCCGCGTGATCCTCTCGCTGGAGGGCGAGGAAGGGTTCAACCACCTGGAGGATTATTCCCGCAGCGATTCCGAGCGCGGCCGCTCCATGCGGCGCGCCATCTGCGAGCAGATGCACTTCTCCTCCCTGGAGTTCCAGTCTCTGGACCTGCTGGAGAAGTCCATCGGGCTCGACCCCTGCAAGATCTGCACCTACTGCTGGAACGGAAAGGAATGAAGCGGACTATGGCGAACATTTCCCGATCGGACAGCTACGCCGCCGCGGGCGTGGACATCACCGCAGGCTACAAGGCCGTGGAGCTCATGAAGAAGCACATCGCCCGCACCACCGAGGGCATGGGCCTGGAGGACATCGGCGGCTTCGGCGGCCTCTTCCCCCTGAAGATGGGCGCGATGAAGGAGCCCGTGCTCGTCAGCGGCACGGACGGCGTGGGCACGAAGCTGCGCCTTGCCTTCCTCATGGACAGGCACAACACTGTGGGCATTGACTGCGTGGCCATGAGCGTCAACGACGTGGTCTGCTGCGGCGCCAAGCCCCTTTTCTTCCTGGATTACATTGCCTGCGGCAAGAACGTGCCGGAGAAGATCGCCTCCATCGTGGAGGGCGTCGCGGAAGGCTGCGTGCAGGCCGGCTGCGCCCTGATCGGCGGCGAGACGGCGGAAATGCCCGGCTTCTACCCGGAGGACGAGTATGACCTGGCCGGTTTCGCCGTGGGCATCGCCGACCGGGAAAAGCTCATCGACAAGACGGCCATGCGTCCCGGCGACGCGGTGATCGCTCTGCCGTCCTCCGGCCCGCATTCCAACGGCTTCTCCCTCATCCGCAAGGTGCTGCGCGTGGAGGAGCGCGCGGATCTCCATGCGCCCGTCGAATCCCTCGGCGGACAGAGCCTGGGCGACGCCCTGCTCGCTCCCACCCGCATCTACGTCAAGCCCGCCCTGGCCGCCATCGAAAGCGCGCAGGTCTGCGGTATCTCTCATATCACCGGCGGCGGCTTCTACGAGAACATCCCGCGGTCCGTGCCCGAGGGCTTGACCGCCGTCATCGAGAAGAAAGCCGTGCGAACGCCCGCCATCTTTGATCTGATCGCCCGGGAAGGGAACATCCCCGAAAGGGACATGTTCAATACCTTCAACATGGGCGTGGGCATGAGCGTGATCGTACGAGGCAAGGACGTGGACAACGCCCTCTCCGCCCTGCACAAGAGCGGATGTGACGCCTACGTCATCGGCGAGATCGAACGCGGCGACGAGAAGATCCGTCTGGGCTGAGGTGCGGCGCATGGAAAAGAGAAAGACCCGCATCGCCGTGATGGTCTCCGGCGGCGGCACGAACCTCCAGGCCCTCATCGACCGGCAGGCGGCGGGGAAGATTCCCCATGGCGAGATCGTGCTGGTCGTATCCAATAAACCGGGCGTCTTCGCTCTGGAGCGCGCCGAGAAGGCCGGCATCCCGGCCGTGGTCGTCGATAAGAAAGCCCTTGGCGCGCGCGCCTTCGAGGCGGAGGTTCTGCGCCATCTGCGCGAAAGCGGCGTGGAACTGGTGGTCTTCGCCGGGTTCCTCGCCATCGTATCCGAACGCTTCATCTCCGCGTTCCCGGAGCGCATCGTCAACATCCATCCCTCGCTGATCCCCGCCTTCTGCGGCAAGGGCATGTACGGCCTCAAGGTCCACGAGGCGGCCCTGGCGCGCGGCGTAAAGGTCACGGGCGCGACGGTGCACATGGTCAACGAGATCCCGGACGGCGGGCGCATCCTCCACCAGAAGGCTGTGCGCATCCGCCCGGATGATACCCCCGAAACGCTGCAACAGCGCGTCATGGAGCAGGCTGAATGGGTCCTCCTGCCGCGCGCCGTGGAAGAACTGAGCAAAGAGATCCAAAGAAAGGGAGATTCCTATGCACCCGTACGCTACCCCCAGCTTTAAGGAAACCGTCGCCGGCAACACCTACCCGGGCCGCGGTATCGTCATCGGCAAGAGCGCCGACGGCCGCAAGGCTGTCGTGGCCTATTTCATCATGGGCCGCAGCGAGAACAGCAGGAACCGGGTTTTCGTGGAGAAGGACGGGGAGGTCTTTACCGAGCCCTTCGATGCCTCCAGGGTCGAGGATCCTTCCCTGATCATCTACGCCGCCGTCCGCCAACTGGGCAGCCGG
>CACZOT010000177.1 GCA_902782795.1 uncultured Eubacteriales bacterium
CAGCTCCTTCTCGAGCGTCTGGTAAAGCGTCTTCTCGCCCGCGAGCAGGCGGCTGCCGCTGGCGCTGGTGCCGTATTTGTCGATGGCTTCCTTGGCGGCCGCGCTGACTTCCGCCCGGCCGGACATGCCCACGTAGTTGTAGGAACCGAAATTGAGAACGCGCTCGCCCGCCATGAGCGAGGTATCGGTCAGAGGGGAATCGTGGCAGACGAAATAGGGGTCGTCCTGGCCCACGGCCGCCTCCTTCTCCTTCCAGCGTTCCAGGAACGCCTGGTATTCCGGCGCGTCTTCGAAGCGGGTGATCGGCTTGATGGAATCCATAGAATCATCTCCTCGGAATGTGTCCCTTTGTACGGGAGGAAAGGGGATACCGGCCGCTTTGGCGATCGGGTACGATGGGGGTATTGTACCATACATTGTTTGCCGCGGCAACGCGAATACGCGCGGCCGGCTTCCTAGGGCTCCAGGACGGAGTAATCGATCTTCTCGATGACGCCGCTCTGGGAGGAACGGATCGCCGCCAGAGAGGCGCAGACGGTGCGCGCGCCCTCCCAGGCGTCGGTGGGGACGGGCGCGTCGGTGCGGACGCAGTCCACAAACGTCTGGATCTCCCCGACGGCGTTGTGGCTGCTGATGCTGACGGGGTAGAGCATCGGCACGGTGGCGCCGCAGGAGGAATCCACCTTGAACACCTGCATGCTCGGGCTGGTGTTGTCGGTGATGATCGTGCCCTTGGAGCCGTAGAACGCGCTGCGCATGGTGTAGCTGCGCTTGCACCCCGTGGAGACGAAGATCTTGCCGATCACGTCGTGCGGGAATTTCAGGATCGCGACCATGCAATCGTCGGTCGGGCTGATCGGGAGCATTTTCTTATTCGAGAACGCCGCCGCCTCGGTAGGGTCTCCGGCGATCCAGCGCAGGAGATCGACGGCGTGGCACCCGCCCCCGAGGAACCCGTGGCGCAGGGGGTCGAGCCGCCAGCTGCCCGGCTGGAGGATGTGCTCGTAATCATGGGCGTACTCGCTCTCCACGTAAAACAGCTCGCCGATCTCGCCCGCGTCGATCAGCCTCTTGGCCGCGAGGAACCCCGGCGTAAAGCGGCAGATCTGCCCGACCATGAATTTCCCCGTGGACCGGCGGGCCGCGGCGATCATCGCGCGGCAATCCTCGATGGTCAGCGCCATGGGCTTTTCGCACAGGACGTGCTTCCCCGCCTCCAGCGCCGCGACAGCGATCTGACGGTGCAATTGGTCCGGCACCACGATGACGACCGCGTCGACTTCCTCGCTGGCGAGAATTTCGCGGTAATCCCCGCAGGCGCGGATGTCCTTTCCGAGCTCGGCGGCCTGCGCGCGCCGGGCGGGGTCGATATCGCATACGGCTACGAGCCTCGCGTTGGGGTTGTTCCGGATGGCGGCGGCGTGCGCCAGGCCCATTCCGCTCAGGCCGATCACCGCGCAGCGGATCTCGTTCACGTCCAATCCCTCCTGTCGAAAACCTCCGGCCGCTTCCGGCCGCTCTTCGCGTCCATTGTAGCCGTTTGTTTCTCTGAATGCAAGCGCGGGAAGATGGGCGAATCGGTTGACAAGAGCGCCGGCTTGGTGGTACATTCGGGGCGTCTCCCCGGAAAGCTGCGAACGCAGCGGGACCATGGGAAAACAGAGAATTCTGCGGCGTCTGTTTTCCGCTTCCGACCGCCGGTGCCGCGCCGGCAGGTGATACGCATGAAACTGGTGACCACGACCAGCGATTTGGTGCCCTACGTTGAAAGCCGGAGCGTTGCCGCTCCGATCGAGGCCATGGCGAAGACCGGCTTCCGCCATCTGGATATGTCGTTTTATTCCGTGATCTACAAGGGCTCGCCCTGGATCGCTCCCGGCGACGGCTGGAAGAAGGAGGTGGAGGACAGCCTCGAGGCGGCGGGCAGGTTCGGCTTCGATTTCTGCCAGGCGCACTCGCCCGACGGCGAGCATTTTCAGGAGGGTGAGGCCAGGGACGCGCTGATCCTGGCCACGAAGCGCACCATCGAGGCCTGCGCCATGCTGGGCGTGCCGCACACGGTCATCCATGCGGCGGGCTGCGGGCCTTCCGAGGCGGAGTTCCGCAGGCGCAACATCGCCTTCTACCGCCTGTTCGAGGAGGACGCGGAGAAGTTCGGCGTGGACCTGCTCACCGAGAACAGCGCCGAGGCCTGGAACCCCGAGTATTTCCTGCGCACAGGCAAGGAGACGCGCGCGTTCGTCGAGGAGGCGGGCATCCCCCGGCTGCACATCAACTGGGACACCGGCCACGGCAACGTGCAGGGCTGCGACCAGTATTCCGATATCCTCGCCATGGGGAGCGAGCTGCGCGCGCTGCACATCCAGGACAACGACGGCCGCGCCGACGCGCATCTGATGCCCCTGGCCGGAACGACGAATTTCGACGACGTGATTCGCGGGCTCATCGATTCCGGATACAGGGGAGACTTCACCTTCGAGGGCAGCAGCACGCTCCGGCGCGCGGGCGGCTGGCCCTGGTACCGCCGCAACGTCAAGCCCGGGGACAAGCTCTCCTGCCCGACGCTCGAATTCCAGCAAAGGCAGATCGCCCTCATGCACGACGTGGGCGTGTGGATGCTGGAAAACTACGGCATCGAGGTGGAATAGGGCCGCGGCGCGAAGCGAACGCCACGAAGGGACAGGAATCGTAGGGAAGGGAACGGTGACGAGATATGCTGGAGATGCGCGCCGGGCGGTGGAGCGCGAAGGTGTTTCCGGATTTTGGGATGAATCTTGCGGATCTGCGCTTTGCGGGCAGGCCGATCCTGCGCGCGCCGATGGATCTCGACGTCCTGCGAAACGATCGGTATCTGTACGGCGTCCCGCTGCTGCTGCCCGCGAACCGCACCAAGGGCGGGGAGTTTCCCTTCCAGGGGAGGCGCTGCGCGCTCCCGCTCACGGAGCCGGAGCGCGGCAACAATCTGCACGGACAGATGACCGACGCGCCGTTTCGCGTGACGGCGCGGGAAGAGGGGAAGGTCCGCGGAGAATACGGAAACCGGGGCGAGAGGTACCCCTTCGCCTTCGATCTGGCCATCGAGGACCGCCTCTCGGAGGACGGGTGGGACCGCGCGGTCGAACTGACGGCCCTGGAGGATATGCCCTTCACCCTGGCTTTCCACGCGACGTTCGTCGAACCACGGGCGTTTCACGTCCCCGTAGGACGGCGCTTCCTTTGCGATCGGAATTATATCCCCACCGGGGAGACCGTCCCAGCCGAGCCCTTCGGCAAGGTGATCTCAGGGTTCTACGAGGCCGCGGGGCGCACGGCCCGGGTCGACGGCTTCGCCTTCACCGTCTCGGACGGGTTCAACCAGTGGGTCCTCTATAATGGAGACGGCGAACAGGGCTTTCTGTGCGTCGAACCGCAGTGCGGCGGTGTGAACGGCCTGAACACGGCCCTGCACAGGACCCTGCGCTCCGGCGAAACGGCCCGGTTTTCCCTGGCGATCCGCCGGGAAGAATGATACGGCTCCGGCCGAAGCGTCTCGCGCAAGAAACCAGGCCGGTGGCCTGGTTTCTTGTGTATTGGCGCGCGCGGAAAGGGCCGGACTTCCTGGAAAGGCGGTCTCGAGGGGCCGACAGCGCCCGTTATTCCGCGAGACCGATGAACCGCCGGTAGACGTCCGGCCGCATCCTGCCCTCCAGGACGCGCGCCGCCGCGTCGTATTCGTTCGGGACGCCGCTGAACACGGCCGTCTTCATGGGGACGAAGCCCAGGTCCATGTAGATGCCGACGGCCTTATAGCTCCAGGTCTGCGTGTCCAGCCAGACCTCGCGGCCGGGCGTAAGGCGGAAAAACGCGTCCATCATGGCCGCCGCCGCAATCCTGCCCAGCCCGCGGGACTGATACTCCGGCAGGCAGCTGAGCGCGTGCACCACGCCGATGGGCCGTCCCTCCAGCGCGTCGAACCAGGCAGTCGCCGTGGCCACGGGCAGATCGGGGGCCGTATCGATCACATAGATCTGGCGGCGGCGCAGCTCGTCCTCCCGGGAAAGATAGTGCCGGAAACAGGCGAGCGCGGCCGCGCGGTCGGGAAACTCGCCCACGGCGGTCTGGATCGCCGCCCAGGCGTCCGCGTCGCCCGGCCGGTAAAAGCGGAGGGAAAATCCCTCCGGGAGCGCCGGGACGGGCACTGGCCGGCCGTTGCGGCTGCGCATGATGATGGAATGGAACTCGACAGACATATCCAGCACAGGCGTACCCTCCTCGATTGTGTGCGCAGCGGGAAAACCGGTCACGCGAGCTTGTCCCGGATGCGCAGACACGCCTCCGTATGCATGATCCAATGCCGCGAAAACGGCATCTGGATGAGCCCGCGAAAATCTTTCCCGCACCAGTAATCCACCAGCCAGCGGGCGTCTTCCGCCGAGCTGACGACGCCGAGCGCTTCCAGCTTCTCCCTCTGCGCCTCGCTCGGCTTGGTCTTGAGCCGCCCAAACGCGAGATGGCGCAGCGTCTCCTCGGTGCCGCGCCGGACCTCCAGGGCGTACTCGTACAGAGCGTCCGGATCCAGCTGCCGGGAGAACGCGGCGATCTCCTCACCGGCCAGCTCGTTGCCCGTCGTGGTCAGCGGGGAATGGATCCGCACCTGATGCCCTCCGGCGAAGAAGACCTGCTCCCGATCGGCGATCAGCGTGTTGGCGACGATATCCTCGATCCGGAAAATATGCCAGATCGAATAGGCGATCGTCTTGCTGTGGTAGCCTTGCGCGCGAGGAAAGGGCATGGCGTGGAAGGCGTCCCGGGGCAGCTCCTCCCGCAGAGAGAGCAGGGCGCCCATCAGTTCGTCCCGCAGGCGGAACAGCGTTTCAAGGCCCTCGGGCCACGTCTCCCGACGGCGGATCTGCGCCTGCATGGCCTTGTTCAGTTCAGACCAGGCTGGATTCATGGCTCGTTCCTCCTCTGTATTCATTTCAGAAACATGCGCGCGAAGCGCAGGTTCATGAATACTAACTGACGTTATGTAACTAACGCTATTGTACGCCGGAAGAATTTCCTTGTCAACAACGCGGGAGGGCCGCCTACAAAATGGAACGGCCATTGACAGAGCCGCCCGACGCTGGTTTAATGGACGTATCGGAACGCGCCGCCCGGAGGCGAGGAGGACGGCGCGAAAGGGAAGGGGAGGCGCCGAAATGCGGATCCATAATTTTCTCAAAGCGGAGCTGAAGCCGGAGCATATTCACGGCGGAGTGGGCCTCTGCCCGCACGCCACGGTGTTCCCGGGCAGCGAGATCGATGCGCCGGTCCGGTTCATCAATTATACCATCCTGCCGCCGGGGGCCGGTTTCGGCCTGCACGAGCACGGCGACGACAACGAGTTTTACGTGGTCCTGCGCGGGAGAGGCGTCTATACGCAGGACGGCGAGGAAGCCGCCGTGGAGGCGGGGGATATCATCATGAACGCGCCGCGCGGCACGCACGCCATCCGCAACACCGGAGCGGAGGAGATGGCGCTGCTGGTGTTCGAGGTCCAGGCTTGCGCAGCGAACTGACCAGGCAGAAGAGAGAGAGTGGGGCAAATGGCGCGGAGGATCCGGAATATCGTGTTCGATATCGGCGGCGTCCTGGCGGATTTCCGGCTGATGGAGTTCCTGGCGGAGAAGGGCTTCGACGCGGCAATGAGCCGGCGCATCGTCAAGGCCGCCGTCCTGAGCCCGTGCTGGGCCCGGTTCGAGCGCGGCGAGATCACGGAAGAGCAGGCGCAGGCGCTGTGGAAGTCGAAGTGGAACAAGGACGGCAGCAATACTTTTGATAAGTGGCGCG
>CACZOT010000178.1 GCA_902782795.1 uncultured Eubacteriales bacterium
AGCTCCAAGAAGCTCACCGATATCCGCCGCGACAAGATCGGCCTGATCTTCCAGCAATTCCATATGGTCAATTACCTGACCGCCGTGGAGAACGTCATGGTCAGCCAGTATTACCACTCCATGCCCGACGAGAAGGAGGCCCTGGAAGCCCTGGAGCGCGTCGGCCTGCGCGAGCGCGCCCGCCATCTGCCCAGCCAGCTTTCCGGCGGCGAGCAGCAGCGCGTGTGCGTGGCCCGCGCCCTCATCAACCATCCGGAGCTCGTCCTTGCCGACGAGCCCACCGGCAACCTGGACGAGGCCAACGAGAACATCGTCCTGGATATCTTCGCCCAGCTCCATCGCGAGGGCACCACCCTCGTCGTCGTCACCCACGACCCCGAAGTCGCCGAGGCCGCCCAGCGCACCATCGTACTGGAGCACGGCCGCGTCGCCCGCGAGGTCATCAACGAAAACTTCGGGAAATGAACGAACAGCCGCCCTTGACAGAAACCGCGGGAATGTGGTAGGATCACGGTTGTTAGATATATCTAACCAGAAGGGAGACCAACCAAATGAAGCGTTTTTCCATCCTTTCCTGCGTGATCCTCCTCCTGGCCGCGGCGCTGGCCGTCGGGAGCGCGACGTTCCTGGGCCCGTGCGTCCACGAGGACGGCTCCTTCGGCTCCTGCCACTGGGCGGGGCAGGCCCTGCTGGGCGTGGGCTGCGCGCTGGCGCTGCAGGCGCTCCTGGCGATGGCGAGCCGCCATCGCGCGGGCATGTTCCTGGGCATGATCCCCACGGCGCTGCTGGGCCTGTTTCTGCCGGGGACGCTCGTCGCCCTGTGCCGCATGGATACCATGCGCTGCCGCGCCGTGATGCGTCCCGCCAGCGCGGTCCTCTGCGGGGCGATCCTCCTGCTGGCCCTGGCGGGCGCATTGATCGAATCGCGCAAAGGGAAATGAGGCCAAACCATGGATAGACGCTCTTTGCCCCTGAAAAACCTCCTGCGCAGGTCGGCCCGCACGGCGGCGCTCGTCCTGCTCACGGCCTTCCTGGCCTTCTCGGTCTTTGGCGGCTCGGTGGTTGTGGCGTCGCTGCAGCGGGGCCTGGGCAGCCTGGAGTCGCGCCTGGGGGCGGATATCATCCTCCTGCCCTCCAGTGCACAGAGCAAGGTCAGCTTCGAAAAGCTGTTTCTGCAGGGCACGACCGGCGCGTATTACATGGACCGCGCCGCCCTGGACCGCGCCCTGGAATGCGAGGGCGTGGAGGCCGCCGCGGCCCAGACCTTCCTGGCCACGCTCAAGGCGGATTGCTGCTCCACGAAGATCCAGGTGATCGGCATGGACCCGGAGACGGACTTCACCGTGCAGCCCTGGATCGCCCAGAGCTATGGAACGCCCCTGGGCGAGATGGACGTCGCCGTGGGCAGCAAGGTCGAGGCGGCGATCGGGGAATCGATCCGCATTTACGATGAGAATTGCAAGGTGGTCGCGCGCCTCGCGCCGACCGGCACCGGATTGGATACGGCCGTTTACTGCAACATGGAGACCATGCGCCTTCTCCTCAAGGCCGCGGAGAACAAGGGCGTCAGCCACCCCATCACGAGCGATTCGGACGACCTCATCTCCGCCATCTACGTCAAGGTGCAAGACGGCGCGGATATCGACAAGGTGAACAGCCGCCTCACCGGCCATGTGCGCGGGGCGACCGCCGTGCGCACGCGCAGCATGCTCACCCAGGTGTCGGACAGCCTCGCCGCCGTCTCCCGCACGGTGACGGCGCTCATCGCCGCGGTGTGGGCGCTCTCGTTCGTGATCCTGCTGATCGCCTTCGCCATGATGGCGGGGGAGCGCCGGCGGGAGTTCGCGGTGTTGCGGCTGATCGGCATGTCGCGCCGCATGCTCAGCCACATGATGCTGGCGGAATCCGCCCTGGCGAGCCTGGCGGGCGGCGTCGCGGGCCTGGCTCTCGGCGCGGCGCTCGTCTTCCCCTTCACCACCCTGATCGAGACCAGCCTCGCGCTTCCGTACCTGACGCCCTCAGCGGGGACGATCGCGCTCTTTGCCTGCGGGACGTTGGCGGTCACGGTGCTCGTCGGCGCGGCGGCCAGCGCCTGGACGGCCTGGCGCCTCAGCCGGGTCGATCCCGGCACGACCCTTCGAGAGGGGGCCTGAATGATGATCCTGCAAGCGGAGACCATCTCCAAACGCTATTTCCGCAAGAGCGGCGAGGCGAACACCTTCGAGGCCGTTCGCCCTGTTTCCATGGAGCTGAACGCGGGCGAGGTGACGGTGCTCATCGGGCGCAGCGGCAGCGGCAAAACCACGCTTTTGCACATGCTCGCCGGGCTGCTCACGCCGACGGAGGGGCGCGTGCTGCTCGAGGGGCAGGATCTGTACGCCCTCCCGGACGCGGCGCTCTCCCGCCTGCGCGGAGAGAAGATCGCCGTGGTGCCCCAGGGCCGCAGCTGCCTGGACAGCCTTACGGTGCTGGAAAACGCGCTCCTGCCCGGGCGGATCTGGGCGGGGCGAAACGACCGGGAGACGGCCCTTTCCTGGCTGGAAAAGCTCGGCATCGGCCATCTCGCGGACACCCGCCCGGCGGAGCTGTCCGGCGGCGAACTGCGCCGCGCGGCCATCGCACGGGCGCTGACCCAGGACGCGCGCGTGCTCCTCGCGGACGAGCCCACGGGGGATCTCGACGATGAGAGCACCGCGGCGGTGCTCGGCATCCTGCGGGATGCGGCCAAGGCCGGCGGCAAGGCCGTGTTCCTCGTGACCCACGAGGACGAGGCGCTCCGCTACGCCGACCGCGCCCTGCGCATGGACGGGGGAAAACTGACCCAGATTACGGCGTGAGGGATGTCGCGAGGGGGGATACGCCGAGGGACTCTGTCCCTCGGGCTCCCCGCTTAAGGGTCCAAGGACCCTTAAGAATCCCATATTGTGGGATTTTTTGTAAAACATAGGCATAGCAGCTCTATCGAAAAGCAACGGGCTCCGGTATCCTGTCGAATGGATACCGGAGCCTGTTGCTTATGAATTTCCCCTAATTGAGGGGTCCAGGGGGAACCATTCCCCCTGGCGGGGTGCAGGGGCGGAGCCCTTGCCGAAGGTCCAGGAGGCGGAGCCTCCTGGCGATAGCTCAGAAAGCAGAGCCCTCTGCCGGCCGCCCGGCTCAGCGCGTTGGTCGCGCGCGGCGCTCAATCGCCCGGCGTCTCGGTGTCCGAAACACCCAACACGTCCTTCAGGGATACCGTGACGTCATCGCTCGAGTAGAGCAGCGTGCTCAGATCAGCGGGATCCATCGCGACGGTGATATTCGCCTTTTCATAGTTGCCGAGCAGGCGAATCGAGACTTCGCCCGGCTCGTCGGCGAGTTCCGAAAAGAAATCCGCCCCTTCAAGGAACGTCTTGAAGCTCAGGATTGCGTTGCCCTCGCTGAACGAGCGGCTGGATGTGGTCACGCGCTGGAAGACCGCGCGTGACGCGGATAGCAGGGAGATCAGCTCCTTGTAGGCGTACCCCTCCGCTGAATACTGGCACTGGTAGACGTTCCCCAGCTTGATCTGGGCCGTGATTTTAAGCCTTTTCGCCATGGCGTCGGGCCTCCTCTTTGTGGCTGACGTTCAGTTGCGCACATCGACGGGCTGGAGCCCGAGATAGCGCAGGAAATCCTGAATGTGCTCGTCCCAGAACTCCCAGGTATGGGCGCCTGGAGCCTCGAGGTAGGTGTAATCGAAGGGGTTGCCGGGAATGGCCTGGAAGAAATCGCGGGTGGCGTGGGCGTTCTCAAGGAGGAAATCCTCGCTGCCGCAGGCGTGGAAGATGCGCGGGAAGGGACCGCCCGCCTCCACGAGGCGCTGGGCGTTGCCAAGGGTGTCCTCTTCGGTGCCCTCGAGGACGCGGTCTCCATAGGTGCGCTCGTGCCGCTCGCGCCAGGCGGGGTTGTCGAAACTGACCTTGCGCAGGTTGCTCGCGCCGGCGGAGAGGCAGCCGATGGCTGCGTAGTTCTCCGGGTTGGCCAGGCCGATCTTCAGGCAGCCCGCGCCGCCCATGGAGAGGCCGGCGATGAAGTTGTCCTCGCGCTTGTCGGACAGCGGGAAGAAGGAGCGCATCTTGGCGGGGAGCTCCTTGGCGATGTAGGTGTAATACTTGCCGCCGTGGGCCATATCCGCGTAGGAGGAGAGATGCGCGTTGGGCATGACCACGGCCAGGCCCAGCGGCGCGGCGTAGCGCTCGATGGAAGTGCGGCGCTGCCAGATGGTGTGGTTGTCGCTCGCGCCGTGCAGGAGCCAGAGCACGGGGTGCTTTTCGCCGCGGGTCTCGGCGGCCATGCCGATCTGCCCGGAGGCTTTCTGCGGCAGGATCACGTCGCAGGAGACGCACATGCCCAGGGAATCCGAGAAAAAGCCGATGTGGATCAGCGCCATATCACTTGGCCTCCTTTCCAAGGTCCAGCCAGGAGAGCACGGTCTGGATCTTCTCGTCCCAGTACTTCCACTGGTGGTCGCCGGGGGACTCCTCGTAGGTGAGGTTATAGCCCAGCTTCTTCAGGTGGTCGCGCATTGCCACGTTCGATTTGTAGAGGAAATCCTCCGTGCCGCACCACATGTAGACGTCGGGCTTCTGCTTTCCGGAGGCGGCGAGGCGTTCCGCCTGGGCGAAGAGATCGTTGAACGACCCGCGGACCTTCTCCTTCGGGCCGAAGATGTCCTCCCAGAGGGTGCTGTCGCCCAGGTCGCTCTCGCAGATGGACGCGGCGTCCAGGCCGCCGGAGAGAGAGGCGACCTTGCCGAAGGTCTCCGGGGCGCAAAGGCCGCACTTGAGCGCGCCGTAGCCGCCCATGGAGAGGCCGGCGGCGAAGGTGTCCTCGCGGCGGTCGGACATGTGGGGGAAGAAGGTGCGGCAGATGCGCGGGAGCTCCTGGGAGATATACGTCCAGTACTTGTGGCCGCGGTACATATCCGTGTACCAGCCAAGGTGCGTCGAGGGCATGATCACCGCCAGGCCCAGGTCGCTCACGTAGCGCTCGATGGAGGTGCGCCGCTGCCAGATGGTATGGTCGTCGCTCATGCCGTGCAGGAGATAGAGAGTGGGGTACTTGCCCGCGGCCTGGGAGCCGTCCATGCCGATGAGGCCGTGCGTCTCCTCGGGCAGGATGACGTCCATCTCCGCGCACATGCCTAGGGCTTCGGAGAAAAAGTCGACATGTAACAGTGCCAAATGGGTCCCTCCTTTTGCGTTCATTGAAGACGGATCTATGCAAAGCGGCGGTCCTGCCGCTCTACAGACGCAGAAGACGCGCCATGCCGCAGGCGGGCACGGGCAGTTCGCAAAGGCTGCCGGAGATCTCGCGCTCTCCCGCGGCGCGCCCCTGGCAATCGAAGACGCGGGCGGCGAAGCGTGCGCCCTCGGGCAGGCGCAGGATCGCGCTCGGGGCGAAGGTTCCGTTGCAGAGGAAGGCTTCCCGCGTATCCGGGCCGATGGAAACGGCGCGCTCCGGCGCGTACAGGGCGATGACGGCGCGGCCGTCCGCCTCGGCGCGGGCGAGGCTGTAAAGG
Source organism: uncultured Eubacteriales bacterium (assembly GCA_902782795.1). Lineage (GTDB taxonomy): Bacteria > Bacillota > Clostridia > Christensenellales > Aristaeellaceae > UBA1224. The sequence goes on from CACZOT010000178.1 coordinate 5,543, forward strand.
TCCTGCGGGCTTTCCACCTCGAGGGGCGCGCCCAGCAGGAGCGCCTTCTCCCGCTCCATGAAGCCGAGCCAGAATTCCAGCGCGGCGCGGTGCTCGGGGCGGAGCGATGTGAGCTTCACGGAGATCTGCGGCACAGCGAAGAGCACGGAGATCAGCTGCAGCGCGGCGGCCTCGGGGGTGTCGTCCCGGTGCCACATGAGCATATCGCTGTGCACGGCGGTGGAGCCGCTGAGCAGGCGCAGATCGAGGGAGCCCACGCGGTTGGAGAGCGGGTCGGCCGGGCAGTCGGCTACGCGGAACATGTTGCCGTAGCCCCGCATGGCCGGGCCGATATAGCTCTGGCGGAACTCCACGAGCACCTCCGGCTTGCGGGCGCGCAGGGCCGTAAGCACGTCGGTCATGAGGCGGTCCACGGCGTCCTCCACGAGGGCGAAATCCATGCCCTCCCGCACGGTCGGTACGGCGCCCCGGGCGCGGAAGGAATCGATGAAATCCAGCTTGAAGCCGTCCAGGTCCCATTCGCGCAGGGCGCGGTCGTAGACGGAGACGAGATATTCGCGCACCTGGGGCCAGCGCGGGTCGAGCACGCCGGCCTGCATGGAATCCAGCCGGTCCAGGAGCATGCCCTCGAATTCCGGGAAGCGCCGCGCCCTGTAGCCCATGAACGGCACCGAGTACCAGAGCACGTACTTCAGGCCCATCCCGTGCACGCGCTTTACGTGCGCCGCCATGTCCGGGATCTTGTTTTTCGTGACTTCCCAATCCCCGCAGTAGGCGTAGCCCCGGTTGCCGTCGTCGGTCTGCCAGCCGTCGTCCACGATGACGGTCTTCATGCCCATTTGCGCGGCGATGGCGCACTCGGCCTCGACCGCGTCCGCGAAGACGCCCTGGTGGAAGGTGTACCAGGTGGAGTACATGGCCGTGCGGGCCGCCTCGGGAACCGGCGCGGGCCGATAGCCGCACTCCGTCTCCCACCAGCGGGAGACGAGGCGCAGCGCCTCCGCGAAGGACCGGTCCGCGCCGTCGCGCAGGAGCGTGACCCCGTAGCGGTGGGAGACGCCCGTCGCGTCCAGGGGGATGGCCACGCGGCACAGGAGCATGCCGTCCTCCTCGCGCACGCCCAGGGAGCTGTTGATCGGCGTTTTCGCGTCGCTCAGGGCAATGGTGACGCGGGCGCGCCCCGCCTCGTTGAAGAAGCAGAACACCGGCGCGGAGGAGGAGATCTTCGTGGTGACGGGCCCGCCCCAATCCACGCGCAGGGAGCGGTCGAAGCGGCAGTTGGGGTGCCACCCGTACTGGATGTCATGCAGCGGCGTCTCCCAGCCGATGGTGAGGACGGGCCGCTCCGCCGCGAGGCGGTCCCACTCGGCCGTGATGCGCGTTTGGCCCGGCGCGGACTCCTCGGCGAAAAGCCGCGCCCCGGCGTTGGTTTCGATCGTCAGATCCTGAAAGCGCATGGGGCTTTCCCTCCCTTTACTTGGCTTGCTTTTCGCACAGACGGACGCCGTGCGCCTCGCGGAAGGCGGCGATGGTGGCGAGGCCCTCCTCCGTGACGGGCTTGATCCATTTTCCGGAGAAGGTGTGCCGCAGCATGATGCAGATGCGTACCGGCTCGTCGATGTAGGCGCACAGGAACACGAAGAGGAACGGCGGCTTGATCACAAGGCCGCTCAGGCACAGGGCGGGCAGCACCATCGCGTACATGAAGACGATCTCCATCACCGTGCCGAAGACCGGGTCTCCGGCGGAGCGGAACATATCGTTCTGGATCCAGTTGGTCATGCGGACGGTGGCGATGAAGGTAAAGGAGATCAGCAGGCTCCGGCCGATCCGGAACGAATCCCCCTGCAGACTCATGGCGTGCAGGATGGGGCTGTGGAAGCACAGGAACAGGAGGCACCCGCACAGGACCGTCAGCGGCGTCACCAGCAGCATGCGCTTGGCGCGGCGGAAGGCGAGCTCGTGGTTCCCGGCACCGACCTCCTTGCCCACCAGGATGCTCGCCGCGTTCGTAAAGCCGGAGAAGAAGGCGATCACGAAGCCTTCGAAGGTGCGGAACACCGCGAGGGCGGCGATGGCCTGGGTGGACTGGCGGCCCAGGATGATATTGATGACCATGTTGCCCACGCCGATCAGCGCCTCGTTGCAGAGAATGGGGAAGCACTTGACCATGTACTGCCCAAAGAGCGCCTTCGTCCAGCGGAAATGCTCCCGGAAGCGCCAGAGGTAGGGGTGCCGCTGCGCGCGCCCGAGGATGAGCAGCGTCAGGACGTTCACGAAGCCGGCCAGGAGCGTCGCCACCGCCGCGCCCCGCACGCCCATGGCGGGCAGGCCCAGCTTGCCGAAGATGAGCACATAGTTGGCCGCGAGGTTCGTCGTCAGCGAGGCGATCGAGGCCACCAGGGGGATCTTTACCCGCTCCGTGGAGCGCAGCATGGCGCTCATGCCCATGGCGAAGACCGTCAGCGGATAGGAAAAGCCAACGATGCGCAGGTACTCGACGCCGATCTCCCAGAGGACCTCCTTGTCCGTATACAGGCGCATCACCGCTCCGGGCGCGGCCACGGCGAAGAAGGAGGCGAGCAGGGAGACGGTCATGATGCACACCTGCATCATGCCGTAGGAGGCGCAGAGATTGCGCCCGTTCTTCGCGCCCCAGTATTGCGACATGAACAGCATGCCGCCGCCCACAAAGCCCCAGTACCCGCTGAACATGAGCGAGGTGAACTGGGCGCACAGACCCACCGCGCCAACGGTGTTTTCGCCCAGTGTCGCCAGCATGATGGTATCGACCATGCTGGCCGTGGTGGTCAGAAGGTTCTGCAGCGCCACCGGCACGGCGATGGCGGCCAGCGCCTTGAGGAATTCCTTCCAATCGGCGCGGGATTGGGAGTTGAGAGAAAGAGCTGGCATGGCGTTTCGTTCTCGCTTTCTTTGGTGGTTATTCCAGATATTCCCGCAGGGCGCGGCGCGTCGTGCCGCTCCAGCCCGTGACGGACCCGGCGGAGAGAAGCGCGTTCAGGACCGCTTCCTCGGCGCATTCCGCCGCGGCGCGGAAGGGGAGATCCAAAAGGTCCTCGCGCAGGCTGCGCAGAGATTGGAAGGGGGCCTCCGGCTCCTGACGGTTCGCCGTCGTGAAGCCGAGGAAGATATCGCCGCTCCCGTGCCCCCAGAAGGAGCCCAGGCGCGCCAGGCCCACGCCCGCGCGCTTGATCACGCGGCGCAGTTGCCGCGCGGTGAGGGGGAGGTCCGTGGCGAAGACGACGATGCAGGAGCCCTTGTCCGGTTCGTCCTCGCGCAGTCGCGCCTCGATCTCGCGGCCGACGGCCCGGCCTCCGATGGCGAGGTCGCCGAGCCGCCCGTGGTTCGCCTGGACGAGCGCGCCGACGGTGAACTCCTCTGCGCCGATCCCGAAGACGCGCGAGGCGCTGCCCACGCCGCCCTTGAGCCCGTGGCAGGTGAGGCCCTTGCCGCAGCCCACGTCGCCCTCGGCGAAATCGGCCGAAGCGCTCTCGATGGCGGCGAAGACCTCCTTGCGCCCCACGGCCCGCTCGCGCGACCAGTTCAGGGCGCCGTCGTTGCACTCGCAGACTACGGGGTTCACGGAGTTGAGCGGGTACCCGCCCGCTTCGGCCCGCAGGAGCATGTGCTCCACCAGGGCGTCGTGCACCAGGCCCACGTTCAGCGTGCCGGTCAGAGCGATGGGCGTCTCCAACGCGCCGAGTTCGTCCACCTGCACCAGGCCCTGCGTCTTGCCAAAGCCGTTCAGGACGAAGCTGGCCGCCGTGAGCTTGCGCAGGAAGGGGTCGTCCTCGCAGGGGAGGATCACCGTCACGCCCGTCTTGTGGAGCTCGGCGTCGATCGTCGCGTGGCCGACCCGCACGCCCGCGACGTCCGCGATGCTGTCGCGGGGCCCCGCCTCGAGCGCGCCGACCGTAATGCCCATCTCCCGGGCTTTCATGGCCTCATCTCCTCGCTATGCTGCTATTCTACCATATCCTCCCTCCGGGGAAAAGCCCCATTCTGCGGGGAGACGGCCTGCCAGGAGACTTCCCCTCCTGGCACTCTCAATCCGCCGGATTCCAAAGCAAGAGCCCTGGCATCCTTCAGACAGGATGCCAGGGCTCCTCGCTTCGATACTATAGCGTTTGTGTTGTTCCGCAATCCCCCAATACGGGATCCTGAAGGGTCTTTCGCCCCGCTAAGCAGGGGCGCGGGGCCCAGAGCCCTTGTGAGAAAACCGCCTCTACACCGCCGCCTTGGCCTTCGCGGGCTCGTCGTCCGGGCTGGCGACGTGCCGGACGATCACCACCAGCGCGATGGCGGCGCAGCCCAGGGCGAAGGCGGGCTTCCCGGCGTACAGGAGCCCGGCGCAGGCGCCCAGGGCGAAGAAAGCGAAAGTCAGGATGGAGCGCTTCCTGTGCGAGGGCACGCGCACGAAGGTGGAAAAGGAAATATACAGCGCCGCGAGCCAAAGCACGGCCAGGCAATGGGGCACGCATCCGAGCAGCGAGCCGAACGTGGCGGCGATGGCCTTGCCGCCTCGGATATCCCGGTCGAAGGGCGCGGTGGCGTGGCCGAGCACGGGCGCGGCCAGCACGAGCGCAAAGAGGAGGTTGTCCATGGGCAGACGCCGGCAGGCGGCCCAGACAGGCAGGAAGCCCTTGCCCAGCTCGAGCAGGAGGCAGATGGTTCCCAGCTTCTTCCCGCACAGGACGAAGACGTTGTACACGCCGGGGTTGCCGTCCTCGCTCTCGCGGCAGATATCCCGGCGGCAAAGGGCCCGGGGAACGAGCCGCGCGAACATCACCCCGCCGAGCAGATACCCGCCGAGGATGTAGAGGACCCAGAGGAAGATCTCGCTTCTCGTCATGCCCCAAGCACCTTCTCCACGATATCGCGCGCGGCGTAGGGGTTGATATACGCGCGCTGGGCTGCCCGCATGCGGGAGGCGGCGGCCTCGTCCCGCGCCAGGGAGAGCGCGGCCGCGACGGCCTCCCCGTCTGTGCGGGCCGAGACGGCCATGCCCCTCTGGCTGAAGAAGCGGGCGTTCTCCGTCTCGCACCCGGGGATGGGGTTCACGCACACGAAGGGCACGTTCGCCACGGCGGCCTCCGTGCTGGAGAGCCCGCCCGGCTTGGAGAGGAGGGAATCGGCGGCGCGCATGTAGAGGGGAACCTCCCGCGTAAAGGGCACCGCGCGGACGACGCCGCGGCCCGCGTCCCACTCCTCCACGAGGCGGAGCAGCTTTTCGTTGTGCCCGGCGAGCACGCAGGCCTGCGTGTCCGCGTCGCGCTGCTCCAAAAAGAGCGAGCACAGGCGCAGCATGTTCTCGCAGCCCACGCCGCCCGTCATGATGAGGACCAGCCGCTTGTCCCGGGGAAGGCCCAGGAGGGCGCGGGCTTCGTCGCGGGGCGTCTCCCGGGCGAAACGGAGAGAGACGGGGATGCCCGTCGCTTCCACGCGCTCGGCCCGGCCGCCCTTGGCGGCGAAATCGGCGATCACGTCCGGATGCGGGGCGAAGTAGCCGTCCAGATCCGTCTCGGCGAGGAAGGGGCTGGAGGTGTAATCCGTGAACACGCCCCAGGCGGGCAGATCGCACAGACCGCGGCGGCGGGCGGCCGTCATGGCCTCCATGCCGTAGAGATGCGTGCAGACCACGCCCGTGTACCGCCCGGCGAGCAGGCGCTCCGCCACGGCCCTGGCGCAGGAGGCGTTGGCGTAATAGACCGGCGAGGTGACGCCCGTCTTTTCCCAGACGGCTCCGGCCCGGTAGAGGGCGCCGAAAGCCCTGGGCGCGCGGCGGATGATGCCGTTGTAAAAGCCGGAGACGAACCCCTGGGCGCGATGGCTGCGCTGCCCGACGGGGTCCATCAGCTCCGCCTCCGCGCCCCGGGCGAGGAATTCCTCCTGCAGGGCGCGCGCGGCGCTGTTGTGGCCCTCGCCCGTGTAGCAGGTGAGGATGCAGATCTTCAAGCCCATCGCCTCCGACGCAAATTGCTCCAGATATTGACATTATATAGCCATCTTTCGTCCTCCACCATGGGCAAAAGCGAAGGAATGCGCAAAAAGCCCGGCCGCGGCGGTTGCAAAGGGAGCGGAAAATGTGGTACAACAGAAAAAACGCCCGGCGACGGGCGGAGGGGAGGCGCGGTATGCGGGTGCTCCTGGTGGAGGACGAAAAGCCGCTTTCGGCGGCCATATGCAAGATGCTCTCGGCGGAGCAGATCGTCGCGGACCCGGTCTACACGGGCACGGACGGCCTGGATTGGGCCCTGGGCGGCAATTACGACGCCATCATCCTGGACGTGATGCTCCCGGGCATGGACGGCTTTTCCGTGCTGAAGAAACTGCGCGCGGAAAAGATCTCCACGCCGGTGCTCATGCTCACGGCGCGCGGCGGCCTGGACGACCGCATCCGCGGCCTGGAGAGCGGCGCGGATTATTACCTGCCCAAGCCCTTTGAGCAGAGCGAGCTCGTGGCCTGCCTGCGCGCCATCACGCGCCGGGGCAGCGACAGGGCCATCGTCTCCCTGGCCTTCGGGGATATCGAGCTGCACCCGGAGGAGGTCTCGCTCCTGTGCACGGCCACCCGCCAGACGGTGAAGCTGGGCGCGAAGGAGTTCCAGCTCATGGAGCTCTTCCTGCGCAACCCGCGCCAGGTCCTGGAGCGGGAGACCATCGTGGAGCGCATCTGGGGTTTTGACAGCGAGGCGGAGTACAACAACCTCGCGGTGTACCTCTCCTTCGTACGCAAAAAGCTCCAGTTCATCGGCTCGCGCGTGGCCATCAGCGCCGTGCGCGGCGTGGGCTACATTCTGGAGGAAGAGAAATGATCAAGCGGCTGCAGCGGCGCCTCACCGCGATGGTGATCGGCGTGCTCCTCGTCATCGCCGTGGGGATCGTCCTGGCGATCAACGGCGCGAACCTGGTCTCGATCCGCGGCCGGATGTACGCCTCGCTGGAGATCCTCATGGAAAACGAGGGCCGCCGCCCGGAGGGGTTCCTCTTCCAGGAGGACCACAGGGAGCCGCCCTCGGGCCAGGACAGGGAGCGCCCGGAGGGCGCGGATTTCCGCGGCGCGCGCCTGCGCGGCGAGCGGGATCAGCTCGCCAGTCTGACCAATTCTTACACCGTGCGCTTCGACGCCGATGGCGCGCTCAGCGAATGGACGAGCGACCGCGCCGAGCTCTATACCGACGAGCAGATCGCCTCCATCGCGGGCGAGATCTGGCGTCGCGGCGAGGGGCGCGGCCGCATCGAGACGCAGTACTACGCCCTGCGCCTGACGGACGAGGGCGGCTTGGCCGTGGTCGTGGACGACCGCAGCGAGATGGCCGGGGTCCGGAGCCTGCTTTTGTCCACCGTCGTCGTCACGGCGCTGGCCTGCATGGCCCTGGGCGCTGGGGCGGTGCTCCTCATCCGCCGCATGCTCCGGCCTGTGGCGGAGGCCTTCGAAAAGCAGAAGCAGTTCGTTTGGGACGCCAGCCACGAGCTCAAGACGCCCCTGGCCGTCATCGCGGCCAACGCGGACGTCCTGGCGGGGCAGATCGGCCCGAACGAGTATTTGGGCTACATCCGCTCCGAGGTGCGCCGCACGGACCGGCTCGTGCAGAACCTTCTCACCCTGGCGCGGCTGGACAGCGGCACGGTCCGCGCCGAGAAGCGCCCGTTCGATCTCGGGCGCGCCCTGCTCAGAGTCGCCCTGCCCTTCGAGAGCACCGTCTTCGAGGCGGGCAAGACCCTGGAGACGGACGTCCCCGAGGGCGTCAGCTGCCATGGCGACGAGGAGATGATCCAACAGCTGGCCGTCATCCTCCTGAGCAACGCCCTCAAGTATTCCGACGAGCGCGGGCGGATCCGCCTGCGCATGCGCGCCCAGGGCGGCAAGCGGATTATTGAGGTGCACAACACCGGCGAGCCCATCGCCCCCGAGGCGCAGGCCCATGTGTTCGACCGCTTCTACCGCGCCGATTCCTCCCACAACCGCGAGAATCAGGGCAACGGCCTGGGCTTGGCCATCGCCCGGACCATCGTCGAGGCCCATCGCGGGCGCATCGGCGTTTCCAGCGCGCCGGGCGAGGGCACGACGTTTACCGTCACCCTGCCCGAATAGCGTCCTTTCCGCAGAAAAACCGCGGGCCGCGCGTGCGCCCGCGGTTTTTCTGCGCCTTCAAACTTCCTTCAAACCTTTCGCCCTATACTGGCCGTGGGCCGCGAGGGGAGGCGGCCCCGAACGGTGAACAGCTGCGCCGTCCGGCGGCGAGCGCCGCGCGTCCCCGCACCCAACGACCTGAAGGAGGAATGAAGAATGAAACGCATGAGAACCATCCTGAGCGCCTGCGCGATCGCCGCGCTGCTGCTCCTTTGCTTCGCGGTGGCCCTGGCGGACAGCGCCATGGGCCAGGGGACGGCCCGGCAGCAGGAGACCGCAGCTGGCCTCCAGCCGCCGGAAGGCGGAACCGGCGTGACGCCGCAGTCGCCCGCCGAATCGGGCGGCCAACTCCCGCAGATCCCGAACGAGGGCGACCGGAGCGATCCCCCGGCCACGCCAGAAGAAGAGCCCGCGCCCGACCAGCCCGCAGACCGCCTGGAAGCGAACTCCCCCAAGGCGGAGCGCGAGCGCCGCGCGTCCAACGGAGAGACCGGTACGGATCCGAGCGACGCAGAAGCGCAATCTCCCAATGCGAAGCGCGAGCGCCGGGCTTCCGATAAAGCGGGGAAGCCGTCCGGCAAGCGTCCCAAGAGTTCCGGAACGCCGGAGGACCAGGGCGGCCAGGCGCAATCCCGCCGCGGCGGCAAGTCCGCCCAGACCGCGTTGCAAATCGATTTCGCCGCTCTCGCTGAACGGGGCGTGATCTCTCCGGAGACCTGCGAGGCCATCCAATCCTATCTGGAAACGAGCGCCTCTTCCGGGGAACACTCCGAACCGGAAGCGCTCCTGGATGAACTCTTCGGCGAAGAGCTCATCACGGAAGCAGAGCGCGAGGCCATCCTCGCCGCTATCGCCTGACGGCCGCGCCGGGCTCCCTTGACAGGGAGCCCGGCGCTTTGCTATACTTGCCAAAACCACGAAAGGGGAGGAAGCCCATGCGCGCCAAGCTCCTGCTCTTCGATCTGGACGGCACCCTGCTGCGCTCCGACAAGACCGTTTCCCGCCGCACCCTGGAGGCCGTCTCCCGCTGCCGGGAACGGGGGCTGATCGTTGCGGTCGCGACTTCGCGCAGCGAGCAGAACGCCGCTTCCTACCTGGCCGATGTGCGGCCGGACGCCCTCATCGCCTCGGGCGGCGCGCTCGTGCGGCTCCGCGGGGAGACCATCCTGCGAGCCGAGTTCTCCCCGGAGGAGACGCTTGCCATGGTGGCGGCGGCGCGGGAGATCTGCGGCGCGGCGGTGGAGCTGACCGCCGATACCGCCGAGGGCCACTTCTGGAACTGGAAGGTGGATCCCGCTAAGGCGGACGCGGCCTGGGGCGACAGTATCTTTGACGATGTTGCCCATTTTTCCCGGGCGACCATGAAGCTGTGCGTCCTCTCGCCGGATCCCGCGGCGGCGGAGGAGCTGGCGCGCCGCTTTCCGGCGAGCGACTGCCAGCGCTTTTCCGACGGCGATTGGTACAAGTTCACCCCGAAGAGCGCAACGAAGGAGCATGCCATCCTGGCCCTGTGCGGAAAGTGCGGCGCCGCGCCGGAGGAGGCCGTCGCCTTCGGGGACGATTGGGCGGATATCGGCATGCTGCGCCTGTGCGGCACGGGTGTGGCCATGGGCAACGCCATCCCCGAGGTGAAGGCCGCGGCGGACGCGGTCATCGGGACGAACGACGAGGACGGCATCACCGTCTTCCTGGAAGAGGAATTCCTGCGGTAAATGAAGCGGGCCGCTCCACGAAGCAGGGGAGCGGCCCTTTTTTCGCGAAAGGCCAATCAGTCAGAGATATCCAGATCCAGCGTGACGTCCACCTTCCAGCCCGGGAAGGCGGCCCGCACCGCATCGCATACGGCCTGGTGCACGCCAACGCGGTCGGCGGCGAAATCGACGATCATATCGAAGCGCAGCACCTTCGCCTCCGGATCGCAGAAGAAGCCGTGCATCTGCAGGATCTCCGGGTGGGAGAAGACGATATCGCGCACGGTCTGCAATGCGGCGGCGGTGCGGTCGTCGCGGGTGTTCATGGAATAGACGGAGATGCCCGTGAGGACCACGTGGGTCTCCTCGAGCACCTTGCCGGTGATCTCGCGCTCCAATACGTCCAGCTCGCCCGCGGTCATGGTGTCCGCGACCTCGATATGCGCCGAGGCGATGAGCAGGTTCGGGCCGTAATTGTGGATGATGAGATCGTACGCGCCGCGCACCTCCGGGAAGGAGACGATGGCCGCCTTCACCGCGCGGGAGATGTTCGGATCCACGCGCTCGCCGATGATCTCGCTGATGGTGTCCCGCAGCATCTCCACGCCGGATTTGATGATGATGACGGAGATCGCCGCGCCGAGCCACGCCTCGAGGCCCACGTGGAAGATCAGCCAGATCGCCGCGGCGACCAGGGTGGAGGCGGAGATGACGCTGTCGAATACGGCGTCGCTGCCGGAGGCCTCGAGCGATTCGGAGCCCACCTGCTTGCCCACCTTTTTCACATACAGCCCCAGGAAGATCTTCACCGCCACCGCGACCGCGATGATGATCAGGCCTACGGCGGTGTATTCTGGCGTCTCCGGGGAGATGATCTTCTTGATCGATTCCACGAGGGAAGTCACGCCGGCGTAGAGGATGATCACGGCGATGACCGTGGCCGTGAGGTACTCCGCGCGGCCGTGGCCGAGGGGATGCTTCTTGTCCGGCGCGCGCCCGGCCAGCTTCGTGCCGATGATGGTGATCAGCGAGGACAGGGCGTCGCTCAGGTTGTTTACCGCGTCCAGCACGATGGCAACGGAGTTCGAAAGCAGGCCCACGCCCGCCTTGAACGCGGCCAGAAACACGTTGGCGACGATGCCGAGGATGCTCGTGCGCACGATGGTTTGTTCTCTGTTCATAATCCGTTCCTCCCGGAAACTGCCCGCTGCCCGAGAGCGCAGGGTCAGAATTGGGACAATTATAGCCGCGCGGGGCGCGCCTGTCAAGGAAGCAAAAACTGAGCCCGGCCGCCTGTGGCCGGGCTCGGCTCCGTTATTCGGGAAGGGAGCGCATGGGCCCGCCCCAGTGCCCAAGATCGCGCCCGTCGATGGAGGCGTAGCGCTCCTCGCCCGGAGCGAGCACCGGCGCGGCGCGGCGCAGCCGCTCGATGAAGGGGACGGAGCCGTCCTCGAGGGATTCCTCGACGCTGGCGGCGCAGATCTCGCACAGGAACAGGTCGCTCTTGTCGGCCAGGGGGATCTCCTGCCGTACGCGCAGCTCATACGTCACGGGGCTCTCGGCGATGGTGGGCACGTCCAGAACGCGGCCGCGTTCCACGGTGGGGAGGCGGCGCATCTTGTCCGGATGGGCGCGGCCGTTCACGCAGCCGTAGTAATCCGCCAGGGGCAGCAGGGGCTCGGAGACGAGGTTCGCGGAGAAGACGCCGCTGCTGCGGATCAGGTCCTTGGTGCGCTTGTCCTCGCCGATGCAGGCCATCACGCCGAGGCCCTCGCCTTGCTCACAGCGCGTCCAGGTGTAGCTCAGCCAGCAGAACAGGCCGAAATGGGGCGTGCCGTCCTCCTCGTACGTTCCGTAGAGAAAGAGCGCCTGGGGGCACAGATCGTTGCTCTTTTTTCGCAGATCGCGCAGGAGCTTCGCCATGGCGGGTTCCTCCTTATTCTTCTTCAGCGCCGCCCTTGCGCTCGCGGCGGCGGTAGAGCTTGCGCTCCAGAGACCAGATGCGCTCCGTGAAGCCGCCCGGCTGGACGGCCTCGAGGGCGCGCGTCATCTCGAACATGCGGGCGTCCAGCAGATCGATGATGTGCAGGGCCTCGGCCTCCGGGAACATGGGCGGCTTGGGGCTGCCGTACTCCGGAAGATCGTGGTGGGAGAGGAGCATGTGCTGCAGCATCCAGATGAGCTCCTTGCGCGCGCCGACGGCCTCGCCCGCGCGGCGCACGTCCGCGGCGCCCTGCGCCAGATGGCCGATGAGCATGCCCTCGACCGTGTAATCGCTGACCACGCCCATCTCGTCGTAGCGCAGTTCGCTGATCTTGCCCAGATCGTGCAGGATCACGCCCGCGGCGAGGAGATCCCCGTCCAGCTGGGGATAGATCCCAGAGACGGCCTCGGCGGTCTTGAGCATGGTGCTCGTGTGGTGCAAGAGCCCGGCGCGCTCGGAATGGTGCAGGCGCATGGCGGCGGGGGCGTAGAGGAGCTTTTCGCGGTTCTCCTCCAGAAGGGTCAGCACGATGGCGCGCAATTCCCCGTCGGCGATGGCCTCGGCGCGGTCGTGCAAGGCGGCGTACATCTCCTCGGGCGGGTAGGGAGCGCAGGGCACGAGCAGGCTCAGCTCGACGCCGTCCGCGGGCGTGGAATCGCGCAGCTTGTCCACGCGCAGCTGGGGGCGGGAATTGTATTCCTGCATCATGCCGCGCACCTTGACGACGCTGCCGACGCTGGGCGCGGCGGTCTGGCCGTCCCACATCTTGGCGTTGACCTCGCCGGAGCGGTCGCACAGGGTCATATCGAGGTATTTGGAGCCCGTCTGCCCCGTGCGCTGCGCGGCCGCGCGCACGAGTAGGAAGCCTTCGAACATCTGCCCTTTGAGGAGCTGGAGAAGAGGAGTCTGGTTGGTCTGCATGGGGGTACGCCTCCCTGGAATGAAACTGGGAAATCAGATCTCGGAGCGCACGGCGGTCTTGAGGGCGATCTCCATCATCTCGTGGAAGCTGTCCTGCCGCTCGGCGGCGGAGAGGGCCTCGCCGGTGAAGACGTGGTCCGAAATGGTGAGAATGGAGAGGGCCTTTTTCCGGTTGGCCATGGCGGTGAGATAGAGGCCGGCGGTCTCCATCTCCACGGCGAGCAGGCCCATATCGCACGCCTTCTGGTTGACGGCCTTGTCCGGGTGGTAGAAGAAATCGGACGTGTAGACGCTGCCGACGTCCGCCTGGACGCCCATCTCCCGGGCGGCGGCGACGGCCGTCTCCAGCATGTTCCAATCAGCGGTGGGGGCGGGGACGCCGGGCAGGTCCCAGGCGGTGACGAAGGAGGAATTGGTGGAGGCGGACATGGCCACGACCACGTCGCGCACGCGCACGTCCTCCTGCAGGGCGCCAGCGGAGCCCACGCGGATGACGGCCTCCACGCCGAAGAAGTTGAACAGCTCGTGCACGTACAGCCCTAGCGAGGGCACGCCCATGCCGGAGCCCATGACGGAGACCTCCTTGCCTTCGTACAGGCCCGTGTAGCCGAGCATGCCGCGCACGTCGTTGAAGAGGACGGGGGCTTCCAGGTAGTGCTCGGCGATGTATTTGGCGCGCAGGGGGTCGCCGGGCATGAGCACGCATTTGGCGATGTGGGTCCCTTCCTTGAGCTCGATGCAGGCGGACGGAGAGGATTTCATCATTTTTACGCTTCCTCCATGATCTTTTTGAGGTTGACGTCGAAGGGCGGGTAGACGACGCCGCGGTCGGTGACGATGGCGGTGAGCAGGCTGTGGTCCGTGACGTCGAAGGAGGGGTTGTAGCACTTGACGTCGGGCAGGGCCATGGGCTCCTTGTACCACATGGTGCGGATCTCGTCCGGATCCCGCTGCTCGATGCGGATGTCCGCGCCGGTGGGGCAGTCCATATCGATGGTGGAGCGCGGCCCGAGGGTGTAGAAGGGGATGCCGTAGTATTTCGCCAGCACCGCCACGCCGGAGGTGCCGATCTTGTTGGCGAAATCCCCGTTGGCGGCGATGCGGTCGCAGCCCACGAAGCAGGCCTGCACCCAGCCCTGCTTCATGACGAT
>CACZOT010000179.1 GCA_902782795.1 uncultured Eubacteriales bacterium
CGCGCCGGCCCTGGGGACGGTCCGCTGTAAAGGCCGATTGGGAGACCACGAGCCCGGCGCAGTTGACGACCATCTCCCGGTCGCTGACCGCGCTGTTGCAATCGCTGCCGCTCTCGCGGTAATAGCTCAGCGAACGCGCCATCGCCCCACTCTCCTTTCCCGGATCTATTCGGCCCCGAACGCCTTCACGGCGACGCCTTCGGCCTCCAGGGCCTCGCGGACGCGCCGCGCCAGCTCCACCGCCGCGGCGTTGTCCCCGTGAACGCAAATGGAATCCGCGCGCAGGGGCACCCGGTTCCCGTTGACGCTCTCGACCGCGCCGTCGCGCACCATGCCGACCACGCGACGGGCGACCGCCTCCGCGTCATGGAGGACGGAGCCGGGCGTCTTGCGGGAGACGAGCGTGCCGTCGTCGTTGTAGGCGCGGTCGGCGAAGACCTCGCTGGCGGCGCGCAGGCCCGCCCTCTCGGCCTCCGACAGCATGACGCTCCCGGACAGACAGAACACCGAAACCTCCGGGGCGACGTCCCGCACGGCTTGGCACACCGTCCGCGCGAGATCGCGGTCCACAGCGGCCTCGTTGTAGAGCGCGCCGTGCAGTTTCACATGCCGCAGGGGCACGCTCCTGGCCGCGCAGAACCCTCGCAGCGCGCCGATCTGGTAGATCAGCATGGCGCGGATCTCGCCGAGAGTCATGCCCACATGCCGCCGCCCGAACCCCTGCAGGTCCGGATAGCCGGGATGCGCGCCCACCGCCGTGCCCGCCTCCGCCGCCAGGGCCACGGTCCGCTCCATCACGGAGGGATCCCCCGCGTGGAAACCGCAGGCGATGTTGGCCGAGGTCACCAGGCGCATGAGCGTCTCGTCCGCGCCGATCGTATACGCGCCGAAGCTCTCGCCGAGATCGGCGTTCATATCCACCCGAAGCATGGTTCATTCCTCCTTGAAGCGCGCCGTCCACAGGCGCAGGGTTCTGTGCAGGCGGCGCAGGTCCCGCAGGGCCTCGCGCCGGTCGACGACGCGGAAGCGCACCCGTTCCCCCGGCCGCAGCTGGGCCAGGATGGGGATGTCCGCCGGCGCGACTGTGGCGATCTTGGCGTAGCCGCCGGTCGTCTGGTGGTCGGCGAGCATGACGATCGGCCCGCCGCCCGAGGAGATCTGCACGCTCCCCTCGAGGATGCCGTCCGAGAGGATATCCATGCCCGCCTTTGCCCGGACCGGCGCGCCTTCGAGGCGCAGGCCCATGCGGTTGCTGTCCACGGCCACGGTGTACGGCGCGGCGGTCAGCGTCTCCAGGGCCTCGGGTGGGAACAGATCGTCCTGTGGGCCGGGCAGGAGGCTGACCACGGGCTCCGCCGCCCGCTCCCAGGCAAGCGGCGCCAGGCGGCCGAGCGCGCGGGCGCGCCGCGCGAGGCGCTCCCATTCCCCCTCTGCGCACGCTTCGACGGGCAGGAGATCCCCCGCCCGGAGCGCGCGGCCTTCCACTCCGCCGATGCCGCATCGCGTATCCGTGGAGCGGCTGCCCATCACGGCGGGCACGCGGACGCCTCCGCGCACCGCGATATATCCCCGGCAGCCGCGCGCGAGCGCCCCGACGTTCAGGACGTCTCCCGCGCGAAGGAACAGCGGCTTCCAGACCTCAGTCTCTTTTCCGTTTGTTTTCGGCGCCAGTCCCATCCCGCAGACCGCGACGGCGCAGTCTTTCCGCGCGCTCAGCTCCGGCCCGAGGATGGTGAACTCCAGCGCCGCAGCGCCTGGCGCGTTCCCCACAAGGGCGTTGGCGGCGGCCAGAGTCCGCTTGTCGCAGGCCCCGCATTCCGGGAAGCCCTCGGCGGCGTGGCCCGCTCGGCCCAGATCCTGCACGGTGGTGAACATCCCCGGGCGGATCACCTCGATGCCCATGCCGCCGCCTCCCTCTCGCGAAACTTCTCCGGACCGATGGGCGTAAAGCGGATGGCGTCTCCCGCGGAATAGAGGGGCTCTTTCCCCGGCGCGAACAGCCGGAGGGGCGTGCGGCCGATCAGCCGCCAGCCCCCGGGCGATTCCAGCGGATACACGCCCGTCTGCGCTCCGCCGATGCCAACGCTCCCGGCGGGGATGGCGGCGCGCGGCGTATCCAGGCGCGGGGTGTGCAGCCGCGCGTCCAGCCCGCCAAGATACGGGAACCCGGGCAGGAAGCCGATCATGCGGATGGGATACGCCGCCTGGGAGTGGATTCGCACGACCTCCGCCTCCGTCAGGCCCGCGTGCGCGGCGACGAAAGGCAGGTCAGGGCCGAATTCCCCGCCGTAGCAGACGGGAATCTCCACCACGCGGGCGGGCGCGGACGCGGCGGCGTCCAGCGTCTCCGCGAGGCGCTCGACCACCCGGCGCAGCCTGCCTTCAGAGATGCGCAGCGGATCGTAGCGCACCAGAAGGGACGCGAACCCCGGCACCGTCTCCACCACGCCCGTCAGCTTTCGCGCGGCGATGGCGCGATCCAGCGCGGCCACCTTCGCGGCGGTCGCGTCGTCGGCGGTCTTCCCCAAAACGCACAAAAGGCCCGTCAGTCCGGCCGGTTTGATCTCCACCGCGCGCGCCTCCTTCCCCGGATATTTCGGCTAAATTGTACCATGAATGCCGCCCGCTGGCAACGCCGAACAAACGAAAAACGCCCCGAACGAGGCGTTTTTCCCTGCACGAAGCGGGATCAGGCATCGGGATACGCGAGCGGCAGGAGCTCCTCCTCTCCCGGGCGCATGGCGCGGATCTCCTCCCTGCGCACGAGGCGGAAGCCCTCGTAGCGGAATTCCGGCGTGGTGGCGCAGGAGATGAAGGTGTACCCGGCCTTGTCCAGGTTCTCCGCCGCGAAGACGGACCCCGCGGGCAGGACCACGGCCTGGCGCTGCCCGGCGGCCAGATCCGGACCCAGCAGGAGGCGCTCGGTGCGGCCCTCCCAGAGCATGGTGACGCGCATGCCGCAGCCCTCGTGGTAGTA
>CACZOT010000180.1 GCA_902782795.1 uncultured Eubacteriales bacterium
GTGTGCGACGTGGGTGTGGGCAGCGGGTCTCCCACCGAGCCCGTGCTTCTGGAGCGTTCGATCGAGCAGGAGCGCGACGGCGAAGTCTACCGCTTCGTCACCGAGCCCTTTCTCGGCTGGGTGCTGGAGGAACGGAAGCGAGGCGTCTGGGGACCGGTGTATTCCTTTACCCTGGGGCGGCAGCTGCCCGTGGATTTCGTCGCCGCCTCCTTCTTTTGCGAGAAGGCGCCCGAATCCATCTTCAACAAGGAGCCCATGCTCTCCCTGCGCCGCGCCGGCGGTCGCGTCACGCTGGACGGAGAGGTCTTCCGCGTCTTCGACGGCGAGAGCGTGACCGAGGAACGCGCCGCGACGGAGGAACAGAAGCGCGCCTGGATCGCCGAGCGCTTCGGCATCATCCTGTGAGGGAACCCCAAGGCGGTTGGACCGCCTGACAATACGCGAATCGATCAAGGAGGAAGAGTCAAATGCATGTTGGCGTCATCGTCCGTCTGTGCGAGAACATCGAAGAGGAGATCAGGAAGGTCCAAGAATTCGGACTGAAGAGCTGCCAGATCGTCAACTGGGATATGAGCCTGTATTCCAAGGAGCTGGCCGATCGCACCCTCGCCGCCTGCAAGAAGTACGGCGTCGCCATCTCGTCCACCTGGGCAGGCTATTCCGGACCAAAGGTGTGGGACCTGGTCAGCGGCCCGCTCACGCTGGGCCTGCTCCCGGAGGCCTACCGCTCCCAGCGCGTGGAGGACCTCAAGCGCGGCAGCGATTTTGCCGAGATGCTGGGTGTGGATCAGGTCATCACCCACGTGGGCTTCATCCCCGAAAACCCCAACGAGGTCGCCTATAACGGCATGGTCTGCGCCCTGCGCGAGGTGGCAGTCTACATGCAGAAGAAGGGGCAGAAGTTCCTCTTCGAGACCGGCCAGGAGACGCCTGTGACCATGCTGCGCTGTTTCGAAGACATCGGCACGGACAACCTCGGCGTCAACCTCGATCCGGCCAACCTCATGATGTACGGCAAGGCCAACCCCGTGGACGCGCTGGACGTCATCGGCAAGTACGTCATGGACGTACACGCCAAGGACGGCTCCTACCCGACCTGCGGCCGCAAGCTCGGCGAGGAGACCCCGCTGGGCGAGGGCAAGACGGACTACCCGCGCTTCATCGCCAGGCTCAAGGAGATCGGCTACGACGGCCCGCTCACCATCGAGCGCGAGATCAGCGGAGAGAAGCAGGTGGCCGATATCCTCATGGCCAAGGAGACGTTGGAAAAGCTCATCGCACTCTGATCGCTGCTGTATAAAGAATGCCCCGTTCCCGGTGGGAACGGGGCATTCTTTGCGTTCTCAGGCGCCAAGGTGCACGGTCAGAGTATGCGTGTCCACTTCTTGAAACAGACCGGATTCGGTCAGCGCCTCGCGTAACACAGCGGCCTCGTCGGCGGATTCCTGTTCCTCCCGAAGGCGCCGCACGGCGTCCATGTATTCCGGGGCGCTGAGGAGGTGCTCCTCCGCGCCGCGGACCACGCGCAGAGCTGGCGTTCCAGACGTGTCTGCGTCGAAGGGCGAGAGAAGCGGATCCAGGCCGCTGGCCGTGAGGGCGTACACATGCAGCGTTCCCGTTACGAGGCGCGGCGCGCTGTTCTCGTCGAAGAACGGGTCCAGTTGAATGGTGTTGACAGGATCCAGCGAGCTGTAGAGGGAATACTCCGCCCCGGAGCGCACGCTGCCGTCCGCGTACTCCACGCTGTACTCGAAGAAGGCGAACAGCTCCGCCCCCGAATCGGATTCGATCCGCGCGGTCAGACCGGGCGCATCCGAATCATCACTGCGGGTGAGGGAGAAGTGGACCTGGTGGTCCTGCCCGAACGGCACAGTGAAGCATCTCTCCGGCTCGGTTTGGTAGATGTTCCAAAGCGCCTCCTTCAGCATTTCGGCCTGCCGCTCTTCATCCAATCCCTCCGCCTCGGGCACGAGCGTGTACACCATGCGCGGACAGGGAACGAAGATCAGTCTCTCCGGCACCTCCTGGAACGGGTGATCGATATTGAATGATACCGCGATCTGCAGCATGCCGTCGTCCGTCTCGCTGCACTGGTATGCCGCGGACAGGGTCACGCCGCCGCTGACGAACTCTCCGTCCGGCGTGAAGGGGCGGAAGTTGCCCAGATATTCATGGGTCCACTGGCTTTCCTCATAGGGATGCCGGGTGAGGATGTGGATACCGCCCCGAACGCCGAATTCGTCCGCCTGCAGCTCATCCACGTAGACGCGGGCCTCGGAGGTCTCGAACCACCGGTCGCGGACGAAGCCGCGCTCCTGCGGCTCGGAAAGCGTCGAGCGGAACATGGCGTTATAATCGCGGGAAAGGGTGGTCGTCGGCTCGCCGGCGAAGGCGGCGGACGTCGGCCAGCCCTCGGGGAGTTCCGGCGCGGCCTCCACGGTCAGAGGCACAACGAAGCAGGTGTCTGGGTGCTGCGCGGCCTGCTCCCGCAGGAAGGCGCGTGCCGCGGCGCTCTCGCTGAGCCCCCGCTCATCCATGAACAGGGCGGTGTTCTTCTGGAAGGAGTCGCAGGGCACGAACACCAGGTATTCGGGGATGGCATCTAGGTCCAGCAGGCGATGGACGGCGCTGCCGAGGAAGGAGACATAGCCCTTGTCGGACCGGATGGCGCTGCGGGTGTAACCGTCCTCGTCCAGGTAGAGAGGCTCGCCTTCGGGCGTGAGGGGGATATAATGGGTGAAAGCGGAATCGGGGTTTGCGGCGGGATCGTAAGGGACCTTGGTGTGCAGGTCGTAGACCATATCGAGCCCGTAGCGCGTGATCTCCAGGCTCTGCACGGTCACGAAACGGTCGCCGAGGAAATACCCCTTGTCTTCCACGCGCACGGTCCCCTCGAGCGACATCTCGACCCGACTGGTCCAGACTTCCTCAAACAGACCGGAGTCTGTCAACGCGTCAAGATACAGCATGCCGTCCCTGCTGCTGTTGTCCGGGGGATACTGGTCCCGCAGGCGCTCCAGAGAATCCAGATATTCCGACGCGGTGATGGTTTTCTCGATGGACAGTTCATCCGGGAAAGTGGGCAGGACGCCGCCGGAGTACTCGCTTTGGAACAGGTCGGACCCGGCGATGCCCTCCAGAGGCGAGGGCGTGAAGGCGTACCCGTGCAAGGTCAGCCGCAGCGTGGCGGGCGAGGCGGGCAGCGGCTTCCGGAAGGTGAGCGTGAAAGAGCCGTCCAGCGTCTCGCCATTGTTGATGGCGCCCAGATCGACGAACACGTAATTCGTCGGGTCGAACCAATTCCCGCTGCCAGCGCAGGTCCAGGAATAGGCGCTGTAATCGTAAGCGTTCCCCTCGCCGGGGAGAAAATCGGCCTCCACGATGTAGTAGATCTTCTCCCGGCGCGTGGAGGAGATGTGGAAAGAGCCCTCCATGGTCTGATCGGAAACGCGGAAGCTGTCCACGGTGAGCTCGAGCCCCTCGCCATTCTCCGTTGGGATGAAGGCCGTGCTGGGCATCTGGACGCGCACACACGTTTCGGGGGACTCGCGCAGGATGTCCATTAGGCCGCCGTTGTCGATGTCCGCGCCGTCCACAGGGATCAGCCAGAGCTCCTCCGCCCCGGCGTCCTGCGTCAGGGGAAGGGCGTAGCGCACGGCGGACTCCCCGCGGCCCGGCGCGGACGGGACTTCCTCGGAACCGGTGTCTGAGAGCGCGATGCGCCCATCTTCGAGCTTTGCGAGGACGAAGCGCTGGTACGCGCCCTGCTCGTTCGCGGATTGATAGAGCGTCGCGCGGAGCTCGCTCTCCTGGAACTCGGCCTCAAGGCGCAGCATGGACCCGCCGTACGGGAAGTCCTCGCCGAGAGAGGCAGCGAGCGCCGAATCCAGGGCAAAGCCGGGCAGAGCCGTCTGGCTGGGCGCCAGGGGACGAAGGATGTCTTGCGGCCGCCAGAGCGCGACGCGTCCGCGCAGGGCGAAGGCCCCGACCGCCATGGCGATGGCCAGGCAGACGAGAAGCGCGGGCCGCAGGCGCGGGCGTCTTCTGGCTGGCAGCTCCGGATGGATGCGGCGGACCTTGCTGTGCTCGGGGGACTCGGCTCCCGCCACGGCGGCCATGAGCTGCGCCGTGCGGTCGATCAGTTCGCGGGAAGGCCCGGCCTTCTCAAGCGTTTCGTGGAAGAGGGTCTTACGCATTGCGGCGCACCTCGCTTTCTTCCGGTTCTGTGAGATATTCGCGCAGGGCCTGCTTTCCGCGCAGGAGCCGTTTGCGCACCGTGTCGGTCTTTTCCCCGAGGAGCTCGGCGATCTCAGCGGTCTTCATGCCCTCCCAGTAGCGCAGGACGATAGCCGTTCGCGTGCGGTCGGGCAGGCGCCGCAGGGCCTCGTGGAGCCGCCCGGAGCGCGCGTCCGTCGCGGAAGAAGGGGAGGGCGGAACGGTTTCCTTGAGCGTCACGCGCCGCCTCCACGCGCTGGAGATCACGTTCACGGACAGGTTCGCCGTCACACGGATGAGCCAGGCCTTGCAGTGTTCGTCCGTATCGAAGGGTTCGCGCCGCTGGGCGAGCCGCAGGAAGACCTCCTGAAAGATATCCTCGGCGTCCGCGTGGTTGCGGGCCCGCGAATAGGCGATCGCGTAGACCAAGCGCGAATATCGTTCCAAAGCCTGCGCAAGGTCGGCGCGCAGGATCCTTTCGTACATGTCGCACTCCTCCTTCCGCAAAGAATACAGCGTCCTTCGCGAAAACGGGACACTCCGCGCGGAAAATCGCAAAAAAGCGGACGGCCCGGCGCGGGCCGCCCATCCTGTCGGCATTCTTACGGTTTGATCGAGCGCGTGGCCAGGAAGGTCGGCACCCCAAACTCGTGTAGACGGCCGGAGCCGTTGGTATCCTCGTAGAGGTCCGTCAGGCGCAGACCGGCCCGCAGCTGGCCGCCGATCTGCTCGCCCACCGTGTGGGAGAACTGCACGCCCTCGTCCTTTTCCCGCAGGCGGCGCATCTGCTCCGGGTTGGCGATGGGATCGAAGGGAAGGCGCTCGACGACCGCGGTCTCCTCGTCGTCGAAGAGGTAATTCATGCCGTTGTCGAACCCGCCCAGGAGCGCGCCGCCCTTTTTGAGGATGCGCGCGCATTCGCGGAAGAGAGGCTCCACTTCGCGGATGTAGCAGTTGGAGACCGGGTGAAAGATGAGGTCGAAGGATTCGTCGGCGAAGGGGAGCGGCTGGCTCATGTCCGCGCGGACGATCTCGATGGAATAGCCCTCCCGCGCGGCGACCATGCGCTCGCTCTCAAGCTGGCGCGGGGAATAATCCAGCACCGTGCAGATCGCTCCGGCAGCCGCGAACACGGGCATCTGCTGCCCGCCTCCGCTGGCCAGGCCCAGGAGGCGTTTGCCGCGCAGATCGCCAAACCAGTCGCGGGGCACGTGCACCGTGGGGGTGAGGTTCACTGCCCAATCGCCCTCAAGGGCGCGCGCGTAGACCTCGTGTTCGATGGGACGGCCCCACTCCCAGCCCTGCTCGACCCAGCGGTCCACAGTCTCGGCGTTGATATCCTGATAACGCATACAACCAGCCTCCTTTACGCCTTCATTATACAAGGGAAGGAAGCTGCTTGACAAGATTCAGAACAGGGGCTCCTCCTCTGGCGCTGCGATGGGCGGCGCGGTGGGGCCGAGCACGCGCTCCCAAATGGTCTCCAGCGCGCCGCGCGGCTCCCAGACGACGGGCAGGCAGGCTTCGCCGGAGAGGTCGATCCCCTCGGCGGCGAGCTCTGCGTTGAACGATGTGACCGAATAGGATTGGCTGGACGCCCTGTCCGCTCCCTCGTCGCGGATCTCCACCATGCCGGCGGCCGGCGCGACGACCTCGGCCGCGAGAACGCGGCCCTCGGCGCTCTCCCGCCAGACGCGGTAGCCGGAGCCCGCCTCCGCCGTGAAACGAACGAGCGGCGCGCCGTCCTCGCTGGCGACGGAGAGATCCCACACCATGCGCGGCGCGCTCCATACATTCGAGGTGACGCGAGGCGCGTCGCCCTCGCGGAAAAGCTCAGTCATACGCTGGGAGGGCGGCGTCCAGAGCCCGGCGAGCATGGGCAGGCGCGTCTGCTCGAGCGCGCGCCGGTCGACCTCCACGGAAACGATCCCCTTGGCGAGGGGGAAAGCGCCCGCGTCGGCGCGCTCCCGGTTCGCCTGGAAGAAAGCGCAGGCCAGGCGCGCAGGTTCCGCGCTGCCGCCCGTGGAGGAGGGGAGGCAGTGGGCAGCGTCCGGCTCGTCGAAGCCCATCCAAACGCATACCGCCAGGCGCGGCGTATAGGCGGCGATCCAGGCGTCCCGGTTGCCGTCCACAGCCTCCATGGCCACCGTGCCCGTCTTGGCGGCGATGGGGAACCCCGCTTGGGAAAGAGCGCGGGCGGAACCGGTTTGGACGGCGCTTTCGAGCATGCTCGTGAGCAGGCACGCGCTCTCTTCGCTGATCGCCCGGCGCGGGGCGGAGCGCCATTCGTAGACGACCGCCCCGGTCCTGTCCTCGATGCGGCGCACGCAGTGGGGCTCCACAGCGGTACCGCCGTTGGCGAGGGCCGCGTAGGCCCCGCAAAGCCGCGCGGGAGAGACGCCCTCGGTGAGCGAGCCCAGGGCGAGAGAAAGGCCGCCGTCCGCGTCGCTCAGGGGGATGCCCAGGCGGGCGGCGTATTCTCTCGCCGCGGGAACGCCCACGCGCGTGAGCAGATCCACGCTCGCGGCGTTGAGTGAGCGAGAAAGCGCCGTCCGCAGCGAATCCGTGCCGAAATACTTCCCACCCGCGTTGCGCGGAGAGTACCCGCCGCCGAAATCGCGTTGCTCGTCTTCGATGAGCGAGCATGGGGAATACCCCGCTCCGTCGACCGCGGCGGCGTACACGGACACCGGCTTGAATGCAGAGCCGGGCTGGCGGCGCATATCCATGGCCCGGTTCAGGCCGCGCCGCGTATCGTAACTGCGCCCGCCGATCAGCGCGGCGATCTCCCCGCTTTGCGGCTCCATGGCCACCAGGGCCGCCTGCGCCTTGGTCCCGTCGGGGGCGGAGGCGGGGAAGAGCTCCCCGCGCGCGAAGAGCGCCTCGGCGCTTTCCTGCAGGGCCGGATCCAGGGCGGTATAGACGCGGTATCCGCCGGTGAGGAACGCCTCCGCGCCGATACCGAGCGCGCGGATGGCCTCGTCCATGGCCGCGTCCACGTACCAGGCCGAGGAGGTTCCGGCGATCTCCTCCATATCCAGTTCGAGCGGCTCCGCGTCGGCCGCGGCGCGCTCCTCTTCGCTGATGAACCCCATCTCCGCCATGCGCGAGAGGACATAGGAGCGCCGCGCCAGGGCCTTTTCGGCGTGCGCGTCCGGAGAAAGGGCGCTGGGTGCCTTCACGAGCCCGGCAAGGAGAGCGCACTGGGCGAGGGTCATCTCCCCGACCTCCCGGGAGAAATAGGCGCGCGCCGCGGCGGCCGCCCCGTAGGCGGAACAGCCGAAGTAGGCGGTGTTGATGTAAGCCTCGAGGATCTCGTCCTTGGACATGCGCCTCTCCAGCGCCAGAGCGAGATAAGCCTCCTGCGCCTTGCGGGAAAAGGTCTTCTCGCCGGAAAGGTGCGTCATGCGCACGAGCTGCTGTGTGATGGTGCTCGCGCCCTCTGCCAGGGATCCTGAGCGCAAATCCGCCAGAAGCGCTCCGCCGATGCGCCGCAGGTCCACGCCGTGATGGCTGTAGAAGCGCGCGTCTTCGGCGGCAACGAACGCCTGACGGAGGCTCTCCGGCATCTCGCCAAGCGGCGTCCAGCGGCGGTTCTCGCCCGCGAACAGCCCCGCCGCCTCCCGGCCGCTCGCGTCCAGGATCACCGTGGTCGCCGCCGCCGAGCCGATCCGGTCCACGTCCAGCTCCTGCCAGGAGCCAATGTCCAGCAAAGCCGCCGCCGCGCCCAAAGCCAGCGTCAGCGCAAAGCAAACCGCCCGTTTCCACCGCATATGTTCATCCAACTCCTTTTGGGACAAGCATCTCCCGAGCGGGCATTTTTATGCGCGCCCGGTTCTTTTGCGCGCGTCGCCGGCATACGCTCCTTGGGAACGACCGCACGGGAGGAAGAGGGACATGCTC
This sequence comes from uncultured Eubacteriales bacterium, assembly GCA_902782795.1. GTDB lineage: Bacteria > Bacillota > Clostridia > Christensenellales > Aristaeellaceae > UBA1224. The sequence goes on from CACZOT010000180.1 coordinate 8,119, forward strand.
GCATACAGGCTGCGCGGAGGCGACCTGATCGTCACGCTTTCGGGGGAACTGGACCAGCTCAGCGCCGACGGAGCGCGCCGGGAGGTGGACGCGCTCATCGCCGAGTATCGGCCGAGGCGGCTGGTGCTGGAGGTCGGCCACCTGGAGTTCATGGATTCCTCGGGCATCGGCATGGTCATCGGCCGCTACAAGGTGATGCGCCGATCGGGCGGGAGCGTCGCCGTGCGGGGAGCGCGCGGGGCGGTGGAGAAGGTCTTCGCGCTGTCCGGCCTGTATGAGATCGTCGAGCGCCTGGCATAGGAGGATTGGAAAATGCAGATCAAGAACGAGATATGCGTGGATTTTCTCTCCCGCATGGAGAACGTCGCCTTCGCGCGGCTCACCGTGGCGGCCTTCCTTCTGGCGGAGGACCCCACCCTCGAGGAGCTGGGCGATATCAAGACCGCCGTCTCCGAGGCCGTGACCAACGCCATCGTCCATGGCTACCGCGCCGCGACCGGCACCGTGCGCATGCGCGCGCGCCTGGGCGCGGAGGGCGATGTGGAGATCGAGATCGTCGACAACGGCTGCGGGATCGCCGATATCGCCCAGGCTCGCAAGCCCTTCTTTTCCGGCGATGGCGGCGAACGGGCGGGCATGGGCTTTCTCGTCATGGAGAGCTTCATGGACAGCGTGGAGGTGGAAAGCGCGCCGGGCGAGGGCACCATGGTGCGCATGCGCAAGAGGCTGGGCGCGGCGCAGACCGCCGCCGCCCGCGCGTGAACGGCTGTTCCCACAAAGGACAGGCCCTGCCCGAGGAGGAGTTCGAGCGCGCCGTAAAGGAGAATCTGCCCCTGGTCGCGCATTTGGTCAAGCGCTTTTCCTGGGCGGAGACGGACCGTGAGGACCTCTTCCAGACGGGCTGCGTCGGCCTTATGAAGGCGGTGAGGCGCTACGAGCCGGGCTTTGGCACCGCCTTTTCCACCTATGCCGTGCCCGTGATCGTCGGGGAGATGCGCCGTTATCTGCGCGATAACGGGCAGGTGCATGTGGCGCGGTCCATCCGCGAACGGTCCCTCGCCATCGCCCGGTGCGAGGAGGCGTTCCTCGCCGAGACAGGCCGCTCGCCGACCTTTCAGGAGCTCTCCGAGCGCCTGGGGGTATCGCGAGAGGAGATCGCCCTGGCACACGGGGCGCGCCGACCGGTCGTTTCACTGGACGCGCCGGCTCCCGGCCTGGAGGACGTGACCACAGGGGAGACCATCGCGGGCGGGAGCATGCCGGAGGTGGAGGAGTCCATCGTCCTGCGCGCGCTCCTGGAGGGCCTTTCCGAGAAGGACCGCCGCCTCATCGAATTGCGTTACCGCCAGGGCAAGACGCAGGCCGAGACGGGCCGTCTCCTGGGCATGACGCAGGTGCAGGTCTGCCGCCGGGAGAAAAAAATCCTGCGGGAGATGCGCGCCGCCTCCGGAGCGGACGGGGACGAAAAAATGGCGGCGTCTTGGCGAAAGAAGCGTACGCTGCCCATACAGGCTTAACCCGCCATCCGTTGACCGAAGCGCAACAAAGTGGTAAAGTATTACAGGTTATGCGGTTCGACGGGGAGTGATACGAATGGACATGGTCGCGCGCGTGGACACGTTGCTCAAAGAGGTCGAAAAGCCCTCGCGCTATATGGGCGGCGAATTTGGGAGCGTCATGAAGGATCCGAAGGACGTCGCCATCCGCTACGCGTTCCTGTTCCCGGACACCTATGAGATCGGCATGTCCCACCTGGGCATGAAGATCCTCTACCATACCATCAACAAGCGGCCCGACGCCTGGTGCGAACGGGTCTTTTCCCCGTGGGTCGATATGGAAGCGGCCATGCGCCGCGATGGCGTGCCGCTTTTCTCTCACGAATCGAGGACGCCTGTGAAGGAGTTCGATTTCGTCGGCGTCACGCTCCAGTACGAGATGAGCTTCACCAACATCCTCTCCGCGCTGGATCTGGCCGGCATCCCCCTGCGCAGCGCAGACAGGAACGACGGCCCGTTCATCGTCGCGGGCGGTCCCTGCGCCTTCAACCCGGAGCCGCTGGCCCCGTTCTTTGATTTCTTCACCATCGGCGACGGAGAGGATTCCATGCACCAGTACCTCGATCTGTACAAGCAGTGGAAGGCGGAAGGCGCTCCGCGCGAGGAGTTCCTGCGCCGCGTGGCAGCGCAGGTGGACGGCGCGTACGTCCCGCAGTTTTACGACGTGGAATACGAGAGCGACGGGCGCGTCAAGAGCTATACCCCCAAGCCCGGTACCGGCGCCAAGCCCTTGGTCATGAAGGCGCTGGTGAACGATCTCACCGCCGCGGATTACCCGGACACGCTCATCGTGCCCTACGGCGAGGTCGTGCACGACCGCATCATGCTGGAGATCTTCCGCGGCTGCACGCGCGGCTGCCGCTTCTGCCAGGCGGGGATGCTCTACCGCCCTGTGCGCGAGCGCTCCATGGACCGGCTCCTGGAGCTGGCGGACAAGCTGGTCAAGGCCACGGGCTATGACGAGATCTCCCTCATGAGCCTCTCCAGCGGCGATTATTCCTGCCTGCCGGAGCTGGCGCATGAGATGGTGCGCAAGTACCAGGCGCGGCGCGTGCGCATATCGCTCCCGTCCTTGCGCATCGATTCCTACCTCAAGGATACCCTTGCCGAGACGCAGAAGGTCAAAAAGACCGCCCTCACCGTCGCTCCCGAGGCGGGCA
>CACZOT010000181.1 GCA_902782795.1 uncultured Eubacteriales bacterium
CCGCAAGCTCCTCACGGGCTATTTCGATCCGCAGGGGGAGATCGGGGAGTACGTCTCCTTCCGCGAAGGGATGACCGTGTGCGTATGCATCCTCGTCCCGCAGGACAGGGAGCAGATCAGCCAGGAGCTCTTCGGCGCGGTCCAGAGCGTCCTCGCAGGAACGCCGGGCCTGTCGGTCGAGTACAGCGATTCCTGGAACCGGGGCCTGACCGTCATCCTCGGCGCGGATCTGGAGGATACGGTTCGGACCACGCTGGATCATCTCCGGGCCGCAATGGACGCGAGCGGCGGGGAAGCGAAGCTGTACACGGGCAGCATGGCGCAGGGCTTTATCGGTATCAGCACTTCCTACCAGACGGCCCTGGACAGGATCTATTATCTTCCGGACCGGCTCAACCGGTTCTATTTCCCCTTCGATTGGGAAGGCCAGCTGCTGACCGCGATCGAACAGCGCAAGCGGGACGCGATCGAGGCCATCTTCCACGGCCTGCGCGAAGAGAATACGAAGCGCCTCAAGGAGAACAAGATCGGCCATGCGGACCTGTTGCAGTTCTTTGCCAGGATGACGGAAGTGCTCAGGCGCAGCGCGCGGGATCACGGCCTGGAAGAGGACCATCTCCGTCCGCTCACGGCGCCCGCCTCCGAGCAGGACGGAGAGAAGATGTGGAAGTCCCTGCGGGACGCCGCCATGGCGATCTGCGGCGAGCTGGAGAAGCGGTACTCCTCCGCCACGCCCACAGAGGAAGCTGTGATCGCCTATATCGACGAGCACTACGCCGACCCGGATCTGAGCGTCACGACGCTGGAGGAACGCTTCGGGCTCAGCACGACCACGCTGAACAAGGGGATCCGCAAGCTCACCGGGCAGACCTTCGCGCCATATTTGATCGGCAGGCGCATCGAAGAGAGCAAGAAGCTGCTCGCGGATCCGGAGATGCGCGTGTCCACGATCGTCCCCCTGGTGGGCTATGAAAACGAGTATTCGTTCCGCCGGGCGTTCGCCAACACCACGGGGGAAAAGGTGCAGGATTACAGAAAACGGATCCTGGAACAGAAACGGGAACAGGACCGGGGAGACCGGGACCAGATAGAATAGTATTTCGCAGGGAGGGGAAACGAATGGATACGCAGAAAACGGTGCTGATCCTGATCGATGGGATGCGGAGCGACGCGATCGCTCAATGCGGGGAACCCTGGGCGCAGAAGCTGATCGCGGACAGCGCGTCCTGCCTGGAGGCCCGGACGGTCATGCCTTCGGTGACGCTGCCGTGCCACATGTCGCTGTTCTACAGCGTGGACGTGGAGCGGCATGGGGTCACCACGAATTTCTTTTCGCCCATGGTGCGGCCCCTGGACGGCCTCATCGAGTGTCTGAGCAAGGAAGGGAAAAAGAGCGCGTTTTTCTACACCTGGGAGCATCTGCGCGATCTGACCCGCCCGGGCGGCCTGGCGTATTCCCTCCTGATCAATATGTTCGAAAACCCGGACCCGGACGATCAGGTCACGGACGCGGCCATCGCGTATATTCAGAAGATCCGTCCGGATTTCGTCTTCCTGTATTTGGGAGACACGGACGAAGCGGGGCACGATTTCGGCTGGATGGGCGAGAAGTACCTGGATACCGTAGCGAACGCCTGGCGATGCGTCCGGCGCGTCCGCGAGACCATCCCCGAGGAATACAACATCATCGTCACGGCGGACCACGGCGGCCACGACCGCACGCACGGCACGGACCTGCCGGAGGATATGACGATACCGGTGATCTGCAACGGCCCGGCGTTCCCGACAGGGACGGTTCTCAAGCAGGCGTCGATCAAGGATATCGCCCCCACGATCGCCCGCTTGGCGGGCGTGACCGCGCCGAAAACCTGGGAGGGCCATCCGCTGCTGGAATAGGCTGGCTTCATCAGGCGGGACGCTCGCGGGTCCAAAGGACGCGCCTGGCACAGGGACATAAACATCGGCGGCTCCCGGCACTCCGGACGGGCCGCTGATGTCTTTTTTTCGATCCGAACCCTCACAGGACGGTCTCCTTCCGCCGCGCCGGGCCTGCGATCCATCCGTTTTCGCCGGAGCGGAACGGGCGATGGGCCGATCCCTATAGTCCGGCGCCGCCCTGGCGGCGCGTGTGAGCGCCTGCCCGCTTTGGAAAAACGCTTCGTCCCAGGCTCTGAACAGGACGGTGGGGGTCCAAACGTTTTTCCCGCTCGGCCCGCTGTTTTCGCGGGGGCTTGGGCCTGTTCGGCGTTCGTGGGAGGACGTCCTTTTTCCGGAAATGGATAGCAAAGCCGCATGCCCTATGCTATACTATTATGAATCAATCGGGAAAAACGCGGCCAAAACCCGTCGAAAATACAAAACGCTGCGAAGGCATACGCGTGCATTTTTGGCAGGCGTTCGAGCCGCGAATCAGAGAATCCGGAAAAGCAAAGATGAGTTGAGAAGCGATGTCAACCTCGGAACAAAAGCGGGAAAAGGAGTCTGCAACATGAAATGCCTGCATTTGTCGGATCTGCATCTGGGCAAGCGGCTGATCGAGGTCTCGCTGCTGGAGGACCAGCGGGCCATCCTCGATCAGATCGCGGCCATTGCCGAAGAAGAGCGGCCCCAGGCGGTGCTCATCGCCGGGGACGTGTACGACCGCAGCAACCCGCCCGCGGAGGCCATGACGCTGTTCGGGCAGTTTGTCCGCAGGCTGACGGGCCTGGGCTGCAAGGTGCTGGTCATCAGCGGCAACCACGATTCCGCGGAGCGCGTCGCCTATTTCGGGGAGCTGGTGCGGGAAAACGGCGTGTACCTGTCCCCGGTGTACGATGGGCGCATCGAGCCCGTCACGCTGGAGGACGAGCAGGGCGAAGTGCGGTTTTACCTGATGCCCTATGTGCATCCGGAAGTCGTGCGGGGCCTCTTCCCGGAGGAGACCGTGGCCGACGCCAACGACGCCGCCCGGCTGGTGCTCGGCGCGCTGGAGCCGGATCCGTCCTGCAGGAACGTGATCCTGTCCCACCAGCTGATACTGGGCAGCGCATTTGACGAGCGGGAACAGAAGGCCGTGGGAACGCTGGACAGGGTGGATCCCCGGCTGTACGACGCCTTCGATTACGTGGCCCTGGGCCACATCCACAAGGCGCAGTGTGTGGGCCGGGAGGACGGCACCATGCGTTATTGCGGCACGCCGCTGAAATACTCCAAGAAAGAAGCGCTGACAGACAAGACCGTCACTCTGGTGGAGCTGGGGGCCAAGGGCGATGTGCGGTGCAAAGAGATCCCGCTGCGGCCGAAGCGTGAAATGCGGCTGGAACGGGGTACCTTCGACGAGCTGATGGCCAAGGGCCCCGATCAGGGCCGCGAGGACGACTATTTCTTCATCACGCTGACGGACGAGGAGGACGTTCCCAACGCCGCGGCCCGCCTGCGCAACCGCTTCGGCAAGGTGCTGGCGCTGGATTTTGACAACTCCCGCACCCGTTCCGGAGATGTCGTCGATCTCGGCTCGGTGGACGCCGAGGAAAAGAGCCCCATGGAGCTGTTGGAGGAGCTGTATCGAATCATGCGCAATCGCGATATGAGCGACGAGGCGAAGGCCTTTGCCATGCGGGCGATGCGGGAAACGGAGGGCTTTGAGGCATGAGACCGATTCGATTGGTGATGCAGGCCTTCGGGCCCTACGCGGGACGTCAGGAGCTGTATTTGGACGACCTGGGCGACACGGGCCTCTACGCCATCACCGGCGAGACCGGCGCGGGCAAGACGACCATCTTCGACGCCATCGTCTACGCCCTCTACGGCAGCGGCAGCGGCGAAGACCGCAGCGCCGGCAGGGATTTCCGCTCCGTGGCGGCGGACCCGGACGTGGAAACCTTCGTGGAACTGGAATTCGTCAGCAGGGGAAAGACCTACCGCGTCCGGCGCAGCCCGGACCAGGCCCTCACAGGCAAACGCAAGGCGGAACTCGTGGCCAGGCCGGCGTCGCAAACGCTGACCATGCCGGACGGAACGAGGTATACCCGCAAGAGCGAGATCGACGAGCGCATCGAGCGGGACATCCTGGGCGTGACGAAGGACCAGTTCAACCAGATCGTGATGATCGCCCAGGGGGAATTCCGCAAACTGCTCCGCGCCGATACCCAGGAGCGCACGAAGATTTTGCGCAGGATCTTCCGGACGGAGCGCTTCGACGCGCTCTCCCGCCAGATGGACGCGATGTGCCGGGAGAAATACCAGGAGCTGGGAAGCGCCCGGGAGAAGATCGCCTACGCTCTCAGGACGATGAGCGCGGAGCCCGGAGACGGCCTGTCCGCCGAGCTGCAGGCAATGCGGCAAATCGAGGCCAAAGCGCTCGACGTCCAGGAAGCCCTTGCGCTCGCCGGACGGATCGAGACGGCCGACCAGGCGGATTACGACGCCGCCAAGGCGGAGCTGGAGCGGACGGAACAGGAGAAGGATACCGCCAGATCCGCCCTGGAGAGGGGCAGAGATCAGCTGCGCAAGCAGGCGGACAGAGACCAGCTCCGCGAGACGCAGGCGCTGCAGGAGAAGCAGCTCGCCGCGAAAGGTGAAGCGCTGGAACGGGCGAAGGACCGGCAAGGAGATATCGACCGGCTGGGGCGTGAGATCATTCTGGAAAAGAGCGACTTGCCAAAGTACGAGACTCTCGAAGCCTTGGCGCGGGAGCGCGACGACAGGCGGAAGGCGTTGAGGGATCAGGAAGCCATCGCGAGAAGGGCCGGGGAGGCCGCCGCGCAATTGAGGCAGAAGGATGGCACGCTGGACCGGGAGGCCGAAGGTCTCCAGGACGCCGCGGAGCGGCAGCTCAAAGCCGGCGGCGAACTGAATGAGGCGCGCGCCAAGGGGAAGCGGCTGGCCGAATTGAACGCCAGAACGGAAGCACGCGACCAGGCCAAGACGCGCCTGAAGGTTCGCGGCGAGGACTTGGCGATAGCCCGCGATAGCGAACGGGATGCGGGTGAAAAGCTGCAAAAGCTGACCGAAGAGGTGGAAGCGCTGGGCAATACCGAGTTGGTCCTCTCTCGCTTGAACGAGGAGATGGGCAAGCTCGACGCCGAAGCGGAGAGCATGGCCAGCCTTGCGAAATCCTTGGGAGAATTCCGAACCGCGCAGGCGCGGCTGGCCCAAGCGCAGGCCAGCTACGAGACGAAGAAGCGCGAGGCGGAGGCGCTCCGGGAGAAGGCCGGAAAACTCCGCGGCGGCTATAACGACAGCATCGCCGGGATCTGGGCTTCCGAATTGGTCGAGGGCCAGCCGTGCCCGGTGTGCGGCAGCGTCCATCATCCCCACAAGGCGGAGCTGGCGGAGGCCGTGACGGAACAGGAGGCGAAGGCCGCCGAAGCGGCGGCGGCGGACGCGGAGCGGCAATGCAACGCGCAGGCGCAGGCGTGCGCCGTGCAGCGGGAGAACTGCGAGGGCCGCAGAAGGCAAATCGCCGAAATGCTCCCGGAGACCGTGGAAGCGGAATGGGAGGGGGAGACCGCGAGACGGCGTGCCGCGAACGCCAAGGCGAAGGCGGCGAAGGAGGGCGACATCCACAGAGCGAACAGGGCGGACGCGCGCCGCAGGCAGCTGGAGGAAGGCGAACTCCAGCGGGCCCGGGACGCGGCGGACCGCGCGCGGCAGGTCCGGCAGGGCGCCGAGACCGCGCAGGCGACGGCAAAAACAGAACTGGAGGCCGCCGAGCGCGAGGTGTCAGCCGCGGCGTCCGGCCTCATGCCGGAGGATTGGACGATTCTCGATCTCAGCGACGCCCTCTCCGCGAACGACCAAATCATCAGAAACCTCGAGAGGGACGAAAAGCAGGCCCAGGCGGACCAGAGCCGTCTTAAGCAGATCGCCCTGGACAAAAAGCGCATCGCCGATCAATTGCAATTGGCGCAGGAAAAGGGCCGCGAGGCAGAGAAGCAGGCGGAGCGCCTCTCCGCTGAACTGCAGGCCGAAGAGAACCAGCTGGCTTCTCTCGTAAAAGAGCTGCCCCATCCCGATCGCGAGGCGTGCGAGGCGTCCATCCGGCGCAAGACCGCGGAGAAGAAAGCCCTGGAGCAGGCGATCTCCGACGCCGCGGAGGCGATGAACGCGCTGGAGAAGGACGCGGCGCGGACGAAGGGGCAGATCCAGTCGCTGGAGGACGCCTTGAAGGGCCTGCCTCCCGTGGATCTTGCTGCGCTGCAAACGGCGTATGCCGAGAAGGACGTCGCCTGCGCCGCCGCCGGAGGGAGGGAGAAGGCCGTCCATACCCGCAGGACGATCAACGCGGAACAGATCAAAGCCCTGCGGAATCAGGCGGAGGCGTCCCGGGCCCTGGAGAGGGAATACAGGGTGATGAAGGACGTCGCCGACACCGCCAAGGGCGACGTGACGGGCCGGGAAAGCGTCACGCTGGAGACCTTTGTCCAGACCTCCTATTTCGACCGGATCATCGGCTACGCCAACCGCCGCCTGATCCATATGTCCCGGAACCAGTACGATCTGGCCCGGCAGGACGCTGCGCAGGGCGACAAACGCTCCCAATCCGGCTTGGGGCTGGATGTGGTGGACCACGCCAACGGGACCCGTCGGGCCGTGAGCACGCTCTCCGGCGGCGAGGGCTTCCTGGCGTCTCTGTCGCTGGCGCTGGGCATGTCCGACGCCATCCAGGCGAGCGCTACCTCCGCCGTGCAGCTGGATACCATGTTCGTGGACGAAGGCTTCGGCTCGCTCAGCGAGCGGTTCCTGGGCTTGGTCATGGACGAGCTGAACGATACCGCCAATTCCGGCCACAGGCTGATCGGCGTCATCTCCCATGTGGACGATGTCAAGGAGGGCATCGAGCGCCGCATCGAAGTCACCAAAGATGAAAACGGCGTCAGCCGGGCGAACATCGTCTGACCGGCAGGCCGAACGCGAGAGCGCCGATCGCAAGGGCCGCCAAGGGGTGCGTACTGCGGACAGGCGTTTCCGCCAACAGGGGAAACCGGTAAGCGGGATCCCCTGTTTTTCTTGTCCTGATGACCTCGTTTCCCGGCGCGAGGGAAGCCGGGTCAGGGCAAAAGTCCTGTTTTCCCGGGAACTCTTCGGGCGATGCCAGAGAGGTGCCTGCGCGTATGCGCCGTGACGGGCGGCGTGGCGCAGGGGCATTTGTTCTTGCCAAAAGGGTCCTGCCCGTGTATAATATCTTCCATTCACAGATTTTGTCCGTGCAATGCGGACAACGGAGGAACCGCATGAAGAGACCTGTAAGCTATCTGGTGCGAGAGACGTACCTGCCCAAGGCGCTGCTGCAGACTGCGAAGGCCAAGGAGCTGCTCGCATCCGGCCAGGCGGCCGATGTGGATTCCGCGGCCGCTGCGGCGGGGATCTCGCGCAGCACGTTTTATAAGTACCGCGAGGGGATCTTCACCTTTTACGACCTGGGGGCCGGGCAGATCGCGAACCTGTCGCTGCGGCTGCAGGACCGCGCGGGAGTCTTGTCAGGCGTGCTCAACGCCGTGGCGGCGTGCGGGGCGAACGTGCTCACCATCAACCAGGGGCTGCCCTCCTGCCTGGAGGCGCTGGCGACCATGTCCGTGCGCATGGGGGCGTCAGGCGCGAGCCTGCAGGAGCTTCTGGAAGCGCTGGAGCGGCTCGAGGGCGTCTTGGAAGTGCGGATCGACGGCATCCGGCGACAGGAGGAGAAAGAGTGAACATAGCGATATTGGGCTGCGGGACCGTGGCGTCCGGCGTGTGCCGGCTCATCGCGAAGGAACGGGAGGGGATCGCCAGGGCGCTGGGCGAGCCCGTCGTGATCAGGAAGATCCTCGCTCGGACGAGCGCCAAGGCGCGGGCCCTCGGCTTTGGGGAGGAAGAGATCTGCTCGGATATGGCGCCGATCCTGGCCGATCCGACGATCTCCGTGGTCGTAGAACTGATCGGCGGCACCGGAGACGCCCGCACGTTCGTCGAACAGGCTCTGCGCAGCGGAAAGCACGTCGTCACCGCCAACAAGGACCTCATCGCCCTGCACTATGGGGAACTGCTGGCGCTGGCGCGGGAAAATAGCGTCAGCCTCCTGTTCGAGGCCAGCGTGGGAGGGGGCATCCCCCTGATCGAGCCGCTGCGGCAGACTCTGGCCCTGGGCGGCGTGAGGCGCATCTACGGCATCCTCAACGGCACGACGAACTTCATCCTCACGCGCATGGCGCGAGACGGCATGGGCTACGCCGATGCGCTCTCCCTCGCGCAGAAGCTGGGCTACGCCGAAGCCGATCCTCGCTCCGACGTGGACGGGCTGGACGCGGGCCGCAAGATCGCCATCCTGGCGACGCTCGCCTTCCATAGCCGCGTCACCTTCGGGGACGTGGCCTGCGAGGGGATCTCGGCCGTGACGGAGACAGACGTCGCCTTCGCCGCGCGTACGGGCCGCACCATCAAGCTGCTCGGCGTCGCTCAGCGGCAGGAGGACGGCGTGACGGCCTATGTGCGGCCGGCTCTCGTGCCCAACGCGCATCCCCTCGCCTCGGTCAGCGACGCGTATAACGCCGTCTTCCTCCAGGGGGACGCCGTGGGGGACGTCATGCTCTACGGCCAGGGCGCGGGGGCGATGCCCACTGCGAACTCCGTCCTCAGCGATATCCTGCGCGCGGCGCGCACCGCGCCGGTCCACAGCGATCCCTTCTACGAGGACCTGCCCGTGCGCGATGAAGGCGGCGAGAGCGTCTACTACGTGCGCCTGCTCGTGCAGGATCGCCCGAAGGTGCTTTCCGGCATCGCGGGTGTGTTCGGCGAGTACGGGATCAGCCTCGCCTCGCTGGTGCAGGAGACCCGTCCCGGCGAGCGCGCCGAGCTGATGCTCTTCACGCACGCAGCCCGCGAGCGCGACCTGCGCGCCGCGATGGAGGCGCTCCTGGCGCGCGGAGACGTGCATGGCGGCTGCGCGATGATCTGTTTGGAGGAAAAGACATGAAGGTGAAGATCCGGGTCCCGGCCTCGAGCGCGAACCTTGGCTCAGGCGTGGACACGCTCGGGCTGGCGCTCTCGCTCGACTTGCGGGTGGTCATGTCCGAGGCGGCCGCGCCATCCGTCGCCTTTGGGGAAGGTTTTACCGAGCCCCTCGCCGATGAGGACAACCTCGTGCTCGCAGGCGTTCGGGCCGCGGAGGCCGCGGCGGGGCGAACGCTTGCGCCTTTGGCGATCGCCATCGACAGCCAGATCCCCCTCTCGCGGGGGCTGGGCAGCTCGGCCGCGGCCATCGTCGCCGGGGTGCTCGGCGCGAACGCTCTCCTGGGAGCTCCGCTTTCCCGGGCCGAGTGCCTGGCGGTCGCGGCGCGCGTGGAGGGACATCCGGACAACGTCGCCCCGGCCCTGCTGGGCGGGCTCACTGTCGCCATGCAGGAGGGCGGAACCGTCCTGGCGCGCCGCCTGCCCACGCCGCGTCTGGCCGCCGTACTCGCTGTCCCGGACGCAGCCCTCTCCACGAAGACCGCCCGGGCGGTGCTTCCAGAGCGCGTCCTTCTACGGGACGCGGTCGCGCAGGTGCAGAGGGTCTCTCTGCTGCTGGCCGGGCTGCTGTGCGGGGAAGAAGGCCTCCTCGCTTCCGGCGTGCAGGACCGCCTGTTCACGCCGTACCGCCGCGCTCTGGTCCCGGCCTTCGACGGGGCGGAGCGCGCCGCCCTGGCCGCGGGAGCGCTGGGGGTGACCATCTCCGGCGCGGGGCCGTCCATTCTCGCCCTCTCGAGGCCGGAGGAGACCGCTCCGGTCCGCGAAGCTCTGACGCGGGCCCTGGAGGAGGCGGGCGTAGCCGGACGCGTGCTGGCGCTGTCCATCGATGAAACGGGAGCCCAGGTCTCTCTGGAGGAAGGAGGCGCGCCATGCGCTATGTGAGCACCCGGGGCCAGGCCGCGCCCGTCGGCGGGGCGGAGGCCATGATCCGCGGGCTCGCCCCGGACGGCGGATTGTACCTCCCGGAGGAGATCCCCGCGTTCACGGAAGCGGAGAAGTCCCTCCTGCGCGACGGTTCCTATGCCGACGCGGCCCTGTGCGTCTGTGAAAAGTTTTTGCCGGAGCTGCCCCGGGAGCCCTTGCGCGCGGCGGTACGGGAAGCGTACTCGCGCTTTGACGGGCCCGATCCCGCGCCGATCGCGCGGATCGCGGAGGGGGTTGGCGTCCTCGAACTCTGGCATGGGCCGACCTGCGCCTTCAAGGATATGGCCCTGCAGCTGTTCCCGCGCGTCCTGCCCCTGTGCAAGGCGCGCGAGGGCGAAACGAGGGAGACATGGATCCTCGTCGCCACCTCCGGCGATACCGGCAAGGCCGCCCTGGAGGGGTTTCGCGACGTGCCGGGCATCCATGTGTTCGTGTACTACCCAAAGGACGGCGTGAGCGAGGTGCAGCGCGCGCAGATGGTCACGCAGCGCGGCGGGAACGTGCGCGTCGCGGCGGTCCGGGGCAATTTCGACGACGCGCAGACAGCCGTCAAGCGGGCCCTTGGCGACGGCGCGCTCGCCGCGAGGCTGGAGGGCCGGGGCGTGCGCCTCTCCTCCGCGAATTCCATCAACTTCGGGAGGCTCCTCCCGCAGATCGTCTATTACGCGCGTACGGCCCTGCGCCTGTCGGGCGGCGAGCTGGTGCGTTTCGTGGTGCCCAGCGGCAATTTCGGCAACATCCTCGCGGGGTACCTGGCAAAGCGGATGGGCGCGCCGGTGGGGGAGCTGGTCTGCGCCTCCAACGAGAACCGCGTCCTAGCGGATTTTCTCGCCACAGGCGTGTACGACGTCCGCCGCCCCTTCCACAAAACCATCTCGCCCTCCATGGATATCCTCGTCTCCTCCAACCTGGAGCGTCTCCTCTTCCTTGCGACCGACGGCAACGCGGAGCGCGTGCGCGCCTGGATGCGGGATCTGCGCGAACGGGGCGTGTACGCGGTGGATAGCGAGACCCTCGCGCGCATCCGCGCCGATTTCGGCGCCGGCAGCTGCGACGGAGAGGGGACGCGCCGCGCCATGGCCGCGTGCTGGCGGGAGAACGGATACCTGCTCGACCCGCATACCGCGGTGGGTTTTGCGGTGCTTCGGGAGCTGGCGCCGAAAGGGCCGACGGTGCTCGTCTCCACGGCCAGCCCCTTCAAATTCGCCCAGGATGTCCTGCCCGCTGTCGGCGCTCCCCGGGCGGACGGCTTCGCGGCTCTGGACGCGCTCTCCCGGGCGACCGGCCTTCCCGTCCCGACGCCGCTCGCGGAGCTGCCCGGTTTGCCCGTGCGCTTCCGGGAGGAGGTCGCGTCGGGGGAGATCGAAAAGGCTTGGGCGGACCTTTTGCCCGGCCTGGGCTGAACGCGCAGCGCTCCAGATGCCTTCCAGGCTCCCGGAGCGTTTTCGCGCCATCCCAAGAGCGCACCTCGCCGGGTCCTCCTGAGCGGAAGGACCCTCTGACGCTGGAGCCGAAAAACCTCGGGCCGGCATGCGCGAGGAGCGGCAAGGGAGCAGATGGGCTTATTCGATGAAACAGCTCGGAAATCCGCATGGATTCCGGGCTTTTTTTTTCGCGTGCAATGCGGAAGGGAAGCGCGCCGCGCAGCGCGGCCAGTGTATTGAACGAACGGGCAACCGTCCGGGCCGGCCATCCGGAGATGTGCCGGGATGCGCCAGGCAAAGGCGGCCTTCCTGAAAGCTGTTCAGAAAGGAACGCAGCATTACGCCTCCGCGGCGCCAGCGTGGATGTGTCCGTGAACGCGAAAACCAAGTAGTCAGACCGCGATCCGGGACAGGTTTCAGGCATTGAGAGGGGCGAACCTGCCAGCGGGCACGGCTTTCGGAAAATGGACGCGCCCCACTGCGCGAGGTCCGCGGCGGAACGGGGCCTTATGGAAGGAGACGCTGGAAGGAAAATGAGAAGGCCCGGCGAGAGCATATCAAGGCGAACACCGTCGGCCTCGGCCGCGAGGGTCCTCCTCATTGCAAAAAACGCGGTTGGAGAGAACAGTGTTCGCTCCAACCGCGTTCTGGCAGCCGCGATCAGCCTTTGTAAACGATCGTGCCGTCCGACTTGCGGGAATAATGGCACAGGAAGTCATCCCACGTGCGCTCGCTCATGCCGGCGGTATAGGTGTGCGGGCAATCTTTCATTTCGGTGTAGCGTACCACGGGGCGGCCTTGGCCGTCGTAGAGGACCAGGGTATGATACCGGCCGTCATCGTACCAATTCTCGTTGTTGAAGCTGGCCTTGTTGAGGGCGCACAGCCGTTCGATGGACTTCCAGGCGGGATCCTCCGGCGTGTTGACCTGCGCGCCGAAGAGATCGAATTCCCCGACCATATTGTACACCGGGCAGAGGATGCCATGGGTGAGGAAATCCTCCCTGGGCACCATGCCGACCAGGCTGCCCGTCGGGCCGAAGGCCGCGAAGCGCGTGGGCATCTGGTCCATGAGCATGAACGTGGTCATGCCGCCGTTGGAATGACCTACGGCATATACCCGCTCCGTATCGATGTTGTAGGAGGCGATGGTGTCGTCCAGGAGCTGCGTGAAGTAGGGGATCTCGTCGATTCCGCCGTTGTTGCCGGTATCCCAGGCGGGAAGCGCGAAGCCGCCCATCCCGCCGTTTTGCGGATAGGCGCTGGCGAAGACCACGATGAAGCCGCGCTCCTCGGCAACGCGATCCCAATCGCTGGTCTGCTCAAAGTAGCTGGCGTTGCAGGAGAAGCCGTGGATCGCGACGACGAGCGGGTACTTCCGCGCCTCTTCGGGGCGGTAATACGTGGGCACGTACACGTCCCAGAAGCGCTTGTACCCATCGATCTCTTTCCAGACCCGTTTGACGCCGATATCCTCGGGCAGGCGCGTCGGACGAAGGAAACCGTTGCCCCAGCCGCCCCAGCGCGAGAAGCGCTTCAGGAACGCGACCGTCTGCCGGCGGACGGCGTTCTTCTCCGCCGCGCCAAGAGTCGTTTCGTCGGCGTACCAGAACTGCCCGATGGGCTGTTCATCCACAAAATTCTGGCCTCGGGAGGCGTTTTGCAGATAGACCCTGGCGAAGGAATTGCAAAGGCCTTCCTCTTTCGCGTTCAGAGTCGCCTTGATATACTCGGCGACAGGCTGCGCGGAACCTGCGCGGTCGATGAGAATGCCGGGCAGCGGCACGCTCTTTTTGCGCAGGCCGTCCACGCCGTCAGAGGGCAGGCGCTCGAGAAGAGCAAGGAGCTCCGGATCCACGGAGCAATCGCCGTCGGCCGCGAAAGCGGGATAGGTGGCGCTGTACACGAGCGCGTAGGCCGTGGCGATGGCCGCGGCGTCGCCTTCGCCGTAGGGGTAGATCGTCGCCTCGCCGATATCCGTGATCTGGCGGCGCTGGAACTGGTGCGTCACCACGTCCTGCGCGTAATCGAAGGCGCTGGTGAGGTCGGCCTTGTCCCATGTATTCTCCATCAGCAGCAGCGTCACGCCGCTCTCTTCGGAGATCTCCCGCCAGCCGTCCTCGAGGGCCGCCTCGGCGCTCTGGCCGGAGGGGAGGAAGAAGAGGATGGCGAACCCCTTGCTGGTCATCGTCTTGGGAACATAGACTCCATAGCGTTTCTTCGCCCCGCCGATCTCGGTCTCAACGGGGAAGAAGCCCAGGTTCACCGGCGCGTAGGGATTCTGCGGGTCCACGCCCTCCCGGGTGAACGGACGCCTGCCCATGCCGCGGAAGGAAACGGGCTCGCGATCGTGCTTTTTGCGTTTGTCGTGGATCGGCATCAGGATGGTGCGGTCGTTATCGGGGCTGAAATGGAAGCTGGAATAATCAGGCATTTGCAGGACCTCGCTTTCTTATCTGGTTTGATTGCCTATAGTGGAATGCCAAAGCGCATTTCCTATCGGGGGAAGGCCCTCCCGGGCTCAATCGCGGCCGCCGAGATTTTTCCGATACTGGCCGGGGGAGATGTTCTCGTACTTCTTGAACGTGCGCGTGAAGGTGCTGGCGTTGCTGAAGCCGACCGCGGCCGCCACCTGTTCGATTGTATCCGCGGAGGAGGCGAGGATTTCCTTGGCGTGCTCGATACGCAGCTTGTCCAGATAGCCCGTGAAGGTGATCCCGGCGTGGGAGCGGATCCAGTGGGACAGATTGGAGTACGAGAAGCCGAAGTGCTCCGCGACGCTGGTCAGAGACAGGCTGGGGTCTGTGTGGTTCTCGTCGATATAATCCAGCAGCTTCCGGACGCGCTCGCCGAAGTCGGAATCATCGCGGCTGTCGAAGGTCGTCTCGAGAATGGAGACGATCTGGTTTTTCACTGTCTCCAGGCTCAGACGCATCTCGTAAACACTGTGCGGGACGCTGTACTCGCTGTAAATGTGCTCCATCGGCGCGACGGGCAGGGTGCGGCGGCTGCGCAAGGTATTGAAGCAGCGCACCAGAGTGTTGTAGATATTGATGTAGGCGTTGGAGACCATGTAATAGCGGTTGGGTTTGTCGAAGGCCAGAGACATGAGCTCCTGGAAGGTCTCCTGCACCTGGTCCATACGGCTGCGCGTGATCGCCAATTCAAGGTTCTGCAGGCAGTCGTACAGCCTGCGGTTCAGGTCGGATTCCTGGATGCTGATGTCCTCCTCCGTCGCGATACGCATCGTATCGCTCATGAGGGACATCTCCAGCGCCGCGATGGCCATCGAGCGGCTCTTGCCGGGCTCTGTGATGTTCTGGTAAGTCCCCACGCCGCCCTTCACGCCTTCGGGGAGGTTGTAGAAGCGGTAGAAGTAGGGCTTGAGCTCTTCCTCCCGGTCAAAGAACAGCAAGACGAAGAAGGTCACGAACCCAAAGCCGCTGATGATATAGCAGGAGGCGGCCGAGGGATCTTCCTGGTTGATCTGCTGGAGTCCGCGCAGCAGCCCTCGCGCCTGGTCCGGGTTCTCCGCCGCTCCGGGAATGGAGAACGCGACGCAGAGAATCTGGTCCCGGATATCCAGTTCGTACAGGCGCGCCGTGTCGAGGATCTCCTGTTCGGAGCCGATGCCGTCGTACAGATACCGGAACAGGAAATACTGCCGCGAGTTGGTGGCGATCGTGCGGTAGCGGCGGTTTGCCTCGCTGTATTCGTCGCCCATGTCGTCCAGAGCGTCCATGATGACCTTCCAATCGTTCTGGCGCTCGTCCAGAGCGGGCTGATCCCCCCTGGCCAGACGCAGGTCCGTCACGCGTTCCCGCATGAGGCTGATGGGCTTATAGTGCATCCGGATAAAGAGATTGATCATCAGCGCGGACACCAGCGAGAGCGCGATCATCAGAGCGTAATACAGGCGCTGGAGGGTATTCAGCTTCGCGAAAAGATACGGCTGCGGCGTGAGGGAGACCAGCCGCATATCGAATTCGCTCAGAAGATCGACCGTGGCGACGTAATCCTCTCCATTCAGGCGGATGAGGCCGCTTTCCCGGCCGTCCAGCATGGAAAGGACGCTGGCGATATCCACGCCGTCCCAGGCAAGAGGCTGGCAGGAAGACGCGCCGGACAGGATCTTTCCGTCCGCGCCAATGAGAAAGCGCGCGGTGTTCTGCCCATGCGAGAGCTGAAAGAGTTCGCTCGTATCGACGATGAAAAGAAGCTGGCCATAATTCCCGTAGGTGGGCAGAAATAACAGCGTGCTGTCGTGCTCAATGCCGGAAAGGTAGACAAAGTCCGAACCGTATACCATGAGCCGGTCCGCCCGGGAGAGCATATCGTACAGCGCCGCGCCGGGCAGGTCCGCCACATAGAGCTGGGTCCCGGGCCTGCTGAGCCAATCCGCCTGGTAGGAATGGGTGCTGGTGTACATACGAGCGTTGGCGGGGTTGTAGTAGTACATGCGGTCGTAGCCGATGGTCATGCAGCTCGAGCGCAG